>JAADHY010000234.1:8909-26232 GCA_013151585.1 Planctomycetota bacterium | reverse complement strand
AGTCTCCGTCGGCGAGCGTCACCTTGTGCACCGTCACACGCGAACCATCACTCAGTTGAAGGATGGCCCGCCGCGCGGGTTCGTCAGGAAAGCTGATCCATTCAGGGTTCATCGCCACCGCCACAACACGACTCGCCGCGACAGTCGCCGGCCCGACAGCCGTCTCGATCTGCAGTTCTTCTTCAGTCCACTGGGACAACTCGCCTTCCATGCGGTCTCCGTTGACCAACACGATCAGATCCGCGTTGTCCGCTCGCGGAACCGCCACTTCGGCGAACCCGGCGCCTACGGACGGGCGTCGCTGCGAAAGGATGCTGCGTCGCAACAAGCATGCGCGCACCGTCTCCAGCGGGATCGTCAGCAGCGGCGAATCACGGTAGGCGGCCCACCGGGCGACAAGCCGTTCGTCGCGAATGGCGATGGCCCGGGCACGAATTCGGTCGCCGTTGGCCAGCAGCACAAGCGGCGGTTCCGTCGTGCCAGTGCGAGCCAACCGCCGATCACCGCGACGCGTCACGAACTGAAGTTGTAGCACTTCCCTGAGCGGCCATTGTCGCGACGAGCCAGAGTCGGCCAGCAGCTCGAGCGCCTCATCCGTAAAAGTCAGCAGCCAGCCGTTGTGCTTTTTGCCCGAGACGTCGTGAACAACGACCGGACAGCGTCTCGATTCCGATTTCGGCTGCGACCGGCCACTCGATTCCGCCGGCATCGCTGGTTCGGCTCGAAGCACGGCTCCAAGCAGCAAAGCAAACGCGAAGGCTCGCATCGATCTCTCCGGCATCCGAACTTATTTTCGGAAAATCGGCAGGTAGCTCTCGGGCATCAGCAAGACCAAGCAGGCCATGGCCGTGCCGTATTCGTCGCAAACCGTTTGGTCCGTCCAGCGGCCGTCGGGAAGCTGACGGGCGAGCAGCTCGTCTCGAATGGCCGGATACCAGCGGGACCAGTACTGTCCTCCTGCCTGCCACATCGCCTGCACGGCGTAATAGTGGGCGTAGTAATAGTGCGGCTGAAAGGGTCGGCGCGGCGGTCGGGGCAAGAACCGCATCACGTAGTCCAGTCCTCGCTCGATGTCCGTCCCCTTGTAGATTCCCGCACTGTAAAGCCCGACGATCGCCGCCGCCGACCGAGGGAACTGGCTTTCTTGCTTGCCTTTCAATTGATAGCGAAAACCTCCGTCCGCGTCCTGACATCCGCGCACGTAGGCCACACTGCGGTCGATGGTGTCGGCTGGCACGTACAGTCCCGCGTTGCGAGCGGCTCGTAGAGCCATCATCTGGCAGACCGTGACTGAAACGTCCGCATCGCGCGGCTCCGGAGCGTACCGCCAGCCGCCTTCGTTATTCTGCGTGTTGATGATCAGCTCGACCGCTTTTTTCAGCTTCGACCGCAAGTCCTCGCGACGGCTCATGCCGTACGCCTCAGCCAGAAACAACGTGGCGAACCCATGCCCGTACATCGGACCGTGTGACTCGCTGCCGTGCACCAGGATGAACCCGTTTGGCTGACACGCTTTCAGAATGAAAGCGACCGTCCGCTCAACATGTCGGCCGTAAGGTCCCCGTCCGGGCGTGTGTCCGGCACTCAGAAAGGCCATGCCACACAGTGACGCCACCGCCACGTTTCGCCGATACCGTGCTCCGCTTCCGAACGACCCGTCAGCGTGCTGGTGCGTCGCGAGCCAGGCCAACCCTTTGGCGACGGCCTGCCGAGCTGCGGGCGAGAACATCTTGGAGCCCGCCGGCACCGCCGGACGCTCTCCGTGAGCTCCGCGCGGTCCGATCACGCCGAAAGCGACCGCGGTGAACACCGCGACTCTCACGATGACATGATGTCCCTTCGGAACCGGCTTCATCGGTCGTAGTTGCTCCGCCAAAATTTCGCAGGAGGAGGTCGCCGTCAACATCTTACGCAAACTGTGGACAAAAAGAATCCCCGCTGTGACCGCAAGGAGCCGTGAGCCTTGCCAGTTGGCTCGAAGCACGCTAAAGGTTCACAAAGGCCGCAACGTTGGTCAAACCCAAGACGGAGCCCGGTCGGGCGGACCATGCGCTGGACGGCCGAACAGGCCTCGAGGAGCTCGCGAAAAGAAAGGCACCTAAGATGTTCTCCGGAATCGTGGAGTGTACGGGCGAAGTTCTGGCCATTGAGGATTTCGCCGGGGGCAAACGTCTCACCATTGATCTCGGCAGCGCCGGAGAAGGGATCCGGCCGGGTGACAGTGTGTCGGTCAACGGGGTTTGCTTGACCGCCGTCACCATCGAGGGACAACATTGCTCTTTCGATGTCATCACCGAAACGCTGTCGAAAACCAACCTGGGTAAGCTGCAAGTCGGCAGCAAAGTGAATCTGGAACGCAGCTTGCGCGCGGGCGATCGGATCGATGGCCATTTCGTCCAAGGGCATGTGCACGACGTCGGCTATGTTGTGGAACGGATCGAAACAGACGAGGAATTCAAGCTCTGGATTCAGCCTCCGGATCATCTGAAGGTTTACATCGTGCCGCTGGGTAGCGTTGCGGTGAACGGCGTCAGCATGACGGTCGCTGAGGTCCGCCCGGACGCGTTTGCCTTGGCCGTGATCCCGACAACGCTTCAACGGACAAACCTGGGTGAGCTGCACGTCGGCGATCCGGTCAACATCGAAACGGACATCCTTTGCCGGCAGCTCGTGCACTACTTGCAGTCGATGGGTCTGGACGAGCTGCTGCGACGGTTCCACGAGCAACAGTGATCGGCTTCATCCGAGTCAGGTGGTTCACGCGAGAACTTGGCGAGGGGAGCAAATGGGCGCAACTGCAGCAGCGTGATCGGAGACGTCGAGCCTGTCACCTCGTCGAACCAGCTAGCAAGCACAACACAGGCAGCGCAGCAAGAGAACAAGAGAAGGGGGGAAAGATGCGACGCAAATCCACGTGGGGCCTCGTTGTTTTGATGGGACTGCTTTTCGGGGCCAGTTCCTCGGGCGGAGAGCGGCCGGGCCATCCAGACTCGTCCAAATGGCCAAGCCTATTCAAGCCCGATCTGTCCAACGCCATTGGCCCGGAGGGCGTCTGGAGATTCCAGGACGGCGTGCTCACCGCGTCCAAAGACCAGTGCATTTGGACCAAGAAGCAGTACGAGAATTTCATTCTCGACCTGGAGTTCAAGAACGCACCGGGGACGAACAGTGGCGTGATCGTCTATTGCAGCGACATCAATCACTGGATACCGAACTCGGTCGAGATTCAGATCTGCGATGACTTTTCGCCTCGCTGGGCGAAGGAACCACCCACGTGGCATTGCGCGGCCATTTTCGGACATCTGGCGCCGAGGAAGCGTGCTGTAAAGAAGCCCGGCCAGTGGAACCGCATGACGATCACCTGCCGCGGCCCGATCATCACAGTTGTGCTTAACGGCGAGCTGGTGACCAAGATGGACATGCGGAAGTGGACCTCCGCAAAAAAGAATCCGGACGGCAGCCCGATTCCACCATGGCTCAGCCGACCCAAGGCGGAACTACCTACCCGCGGGCACATCGGGCTACAAGGCAAGCACGCCGGAGCACCGATTTACTTCCGGAACATCCGGATAAAGCAGTTGTGAGCTGAAGAACGGGCAGCCTCCACGTGGCCGAAGACGATCTGGGCCGGCGCTGACGATAAGACTCGGGGCGGCGCCGCCGATCGAGGCCTTTTGAGCCCCAGCACTTTTCTGCTCGACAACATGACTATTGAAAATTGAAAAAGGAGAAAAACGATGGTTCGGGCGGCAGGCTTTCTCGCGATGAGCCTGGTTTTCGGGCTGGTGGCGGCTGATGCCGGTGATCTGTGGGTGCACTCCCGTTGTACACAACTTGAAATCACATCAAACGGTCCATTCGCCGTTATGCCGGACGGCACACTGCTGACCGTGACCAGCGAAGGGCTGCGAGCTAGCGCCGACGACGGCAAGACGTGGTCGGCAGCGCAGCCGATTTGCCCGGGGCTGAAGGGCAGTGAGCCGTCCGCCTACAGGCTGGTTCGCACACGCGACGGGACGCTCGTCCTTGTTTTCCTTGACTTCACCCAATTTAAGTTCAGTTGGGACGACGAGCGTGGCGAGCCGCGAGACGACTGCCGGCTGGAGGTCTGGGCCATTCGCAGCACCGACGGGGGCAAGACCTGGACCGACAAGCAGCGGCTGCTCGACGGCTACAACGCCAACTTTTTCGGATTCATTGAAACTAGCAGCGGGCGATTAGTGGTCACACTAGAGCATCTGATGCGTGATCCGGGCCGCTGGGTTGCCTGCTCTTTTTGGTCCGACGATGCGGGCCAGAGCTGGCAGCGGAGCAATTTCATCGACCTGGGTGGCCACGGCCACCACGACGGAGCGACCGAGCCGACAGTGGCCGAGCTCCGCGACGGTCAATTGCTCATGTTCATCCGCACGAATCTCGATCGGTTCTGGCAAGCCGTCTCCACGGACGGCGGTCGCTACTGGCGGATCATCGGGCCGAGCCCGATCGATGCGAGCAGTTCGCCTGGGCAATTGCTCCGCCTGCAAAGCGGCCGGCTGGTTCTGGTCTGGAATCGGCTCGACCCGGAAGGACGCCGTTATCCTCGCTCTCGCCCAGGCCCGGCCTCAGAAGTCGCCTGCTCCTGGCATCGCGAGGAATTGTCGATCGCCTATTCCGACGACGGCCGCACATGGTCCAAACCGGTGGTCATCGCGCGCCAACCGGGCGGACAACTCAGCTACCCGTACGTATTCGAGCGCCGACCGGGTGAGCTTTGGATCATCGCGGGCTTTGCTTTCCGCAAGAGCTGGAAAGAGCGATTCTCGCTACGCCTGAAGCTAAACGAACAGGACTTGGTGCGTCTGGACGGCAAGCCGTGAGCGTCGCCCGAGAGCCCCGCCACCATCCACGCTCGGTCCCTATCTCCAATGCTGCGTCACAGCAGAAAGTTGGGATCAAATAATGACGTTGTGGCTGCGGCCGTCTCGGCCGCTTGGTGCAGGCGATACGCCTAATCCACAAAGCTCAGCGATCCCCCTCTGTCGCTTTGATACAGTGCCGGCGCCGAAAACAGAATTGGAATCGGTGGCACGGCCGCGGCGTCTGCCGCCCCGGTTTGCTCACACATCGAGCTCGTACTGCGGCATCACGAAATGCAGCATCGTCCGTACCCCGAGCCTTACAGAGGCGGCGTGCAGTCGAAAACCCAAAGCTGCCTTCGCCCTCCGCGGCCGAGATACAGCACAGCCCGAAGCTGCATCTACAGTGAGCCCTGACGTAAACTATGCCACCACCAAGCCGGCTTCGATGTGAATCCACGTCCGAAAGTGTTCACCCGGCGAAAGGACTCGCAGCCCCGCGTCAATTCCTTTCGCCTGCAGGTTGATGGCATCCGTGACGCACGTGTACGGCTCCAAGCACACCGCGTTCCGACCGGGCGGCGTGAACGCGACCAGTTCCCGGAAAACGTCTGGACAAAGCTGCGTGACTTGCAATCCGGCTTCGGGGTCCATCACAACACACTTCAAGCAGCCGGATTCGTACTGAAGCCCTGTCATCACGTTGTCCAATCGGACCTGGCCAAACTCCGCGCCGTCGCGCAGATCCCGTTCCGGTGGCACTGGGTGCCGACGTCCCGTGGGAAGGCAATCGATCAGTTCCCATTCTTCGCTGGCAGGCGCTTCAATCAGGCATTGCCGGGGATCGGTGTCCGGGCTGAGGGGCAACCGAAAATAGGCGTGGGTTCCGAAGCCCCAGGGCAACGGAGCCGTGTCCGGATTGTGAACATCAATCGTCGCTCGCAGCGCAGCGCCTCGCACCTCATAGCGAATACGAATTCGACAGTCGGCCGGCCAGTACGGACGCCGATCCGGCGCGTCGATGCTGAGTTGGAACTCGCCCACCACCATCTGCTCGGTCTGCTCGATCACACGCCAAGGCCGGTCCAGGCAAAACCCGTGGATCGCGTTTCCGGTCTCGTCGTACGGAGCGACTTCCCGAGGAATCTGGTAAGGGCGGCCGTCCCACTCGTACCGACCGGCTCGGATCCGATTGGGAAAGGGAAACAAAACCGGGATGCCATGCCAACTCGGGCGGTCGCCTGTTCGCACAAAATCCGAACCAGCGTCGATAACCTCGACAACTCGACTCGCACCGTCCGGCCGCGAGACCACGGCACGAAATTCGTAGCAGTTAAAGCCGATGTGTGCGGCGATTCGAGCCTGCGATCCGCTCGATGGGTCTTTCAATTCGATGATGTCCATGCCCTGCTAATTCCATTCGGGGTTCTTCACGGTATGCGGAACCAAGCGATTCTTTTCGTACACCTTCTGCAGTACTTGATCCCACAGCAGATAAGGATCGGCTTCCCAGATCAGCTCGGCCGATGCCGGATAAACGTGCCAATCGCCACGGGCCAGCTCGCCTTCCAATTGTCCCGGAGCCCAGCCGGCGCACCCGGAAAAGATGCGGAATCGCAAGTCCGGATCGCCGTCGGCGACCGCCTGCATCACCGACTCGAACACGGTCGCGTTGCTGCCAACAAAAACACCCGGTATGACTTCCGCATCCGCGTCGTCATACCGGGCTCCGTTGTGGAGAATGAACAAAGCCGCTGGCTCGACCGGTCCGCCCACGTAGACCATCTCGTCCGTATCCGGCAATTTGAAGTGCTCAGCCAAAGCGTGCGCGACCGCGATCGACGACGGCCGGTTGATGACCAGACCCATCGCTCCCTCGTCCCCGTGTTCAACGATCAGGACGACTGTCTTGAAAAAGTTGCGGTCTCGCAACCACTTTCCCGCAACGAGGAATTGCCCTTTCAACGATTCGGACATGGCTTCAGCCCCTGAGCAACTTCCGGGAAACTCGGAACTCGCGGGGACAACGAGCCCCGACAACCGCTTCCGCTACAAGTATAAGCAGCCGCGAGCGAGAATCCACCCCGAACGCCGCCCTTCGAAAAGGTAAACCGTGGCTGCTGTGGTCATCGGCGGCTCGGCCACCTCGACCGCCGACCGTGACAGCCAGCTCCTTTGCCCCTAAACTAAGAGGGGCTGAGGCTGAACTGCCTGTCGACGGCGATGGCGGTTGGGCTCATGGTGAGCGAGATAGACCGCATGGTGCCAGCATTGTCACTCGTCGCGGCCGCAGCCACGCGTGAGAGGACTCGGGCGACGGGACGGTCCTGTTTCACAAGTGCCATCGGCCAGAGCCTTTGGGACAGCCATGCTTCCAGAATTACGCTGACGGCGTCGGGAAAGATAAGAGCCGGGCCATGGCTGCGCGGGGTGTTGTTCCAAGAGACAAGATCGCTGAGTTCTGTCGGCGTCACCGAGTGCGCAAGCTGTCGCTGTTGCGTTCCGTGCCGCGCGACGATTTCGGCCCGGAAGCCGACATCGCCCTTCGGATCGTGTTCCGGCCGAATGCGCGTGTCGGCTTGTTTGAGCTCAACGACGTGGCGAAAAAGCCTCCCGAGTACTTTGGCGGGCGAAAGGTGGAAATCAATACGCCGGACAGCCTGAATCAGCGATTCCGCGACGAGGCGCGCCGGAGGCCGAGGTGCAGTATGTCGAGAAATGATCCTGGCCCGTTTCGCGGACTGCGGGAAACAAACTCGATGCGAGCCGCGAGGTAGAGGACTGAGTCCAATGACCAAAACCCGATCGACGACAATTCTGACCGTTCGGCGGGCCGGCCATGTGGCTTTGGGCGGCGACGGTCAGGTGACTCACGGCACGACGATTCTGAAAAGCGACACTTCCAAAATCCGCTGGATGATGGACGGCAAGGTCCTGGTCGGATTCGCCGGCTCGACGGCCGACGCCTTTGCGTTGATGGAGCGGTTCGAGGCCAAATTGAAAGACTTTCCAGCCAATGTGCCGCGGGCGGCCACCGAGCTCGCCCGGGACTGGCGCACCGACCGCATCCTCCGCCGGCTCGAGGCCATGATGATCGTGGTCGATAAGGACCACAGCCTGCTAATCACCGGCCAAGGCGATGTGGTTCAACCCAACGACGGGATTATCGGCATCGGGTCAGGCGGGCCGTATGCGGTGGCGGCCGCTCGGGCCTTGCATCGCCACACGGACCTGTCGGCCGTGGAAATCGTCCGGCAGGCGTTGACCATCGCTTCGGAGATCGACGTCTACACGAACGACCGAATTCAAGTGGAGGAGCTTTCGTGCGAGAGCTGACACCACGTCAAATCGTTGCGGAACTGGATAAGCACATCATCGGCCAGGATGATGCCAAGCGAGCCGTCGCGATCGCCCTGCGCAATCGCTGGCGCTGGAAACAATTGCCCGAAGCGATCCGGCGAGAGGTGACGCCGAAAAACATCATTATGATCGGCCCGACCGGCGTCGGCAAAACCGAGATTACGCGCCGGCTGGCCGACCTCACGGAAGCGCCATTTGTGAAAGTCGAGGCAACCAAGTACACCGAAGTCGGCTACTACGGCCGCGATGTGGAAAGCATGGTGCGCGATCTGGTGGAAGCGGCGATCAACCTGGTTCGATCCCGCAAGCGGAAAGAAGTGCAGCCGAAAGCCGAAGAGCGGACCGAAGAGCGACTGCTCGACCTGCTCGTCCCGCCGCCACAAGCCGACGTCGTCCCGGGCTGGAGTACGGTCGAGGCGGCTCCCGAGGAAGATCAAACGGCCGGCTACGAGCGGACACGCGAAAAACTCCGGGAAATGCTTCGGGCTGGCAAACTGGAAGACCGGGAAGTGGAAGTGACCACGGAGCAGCGCCACGTCCCCGTGCAGATTTTCTCGAGCATGGGGATGGAGCAAATGGATGTGGACTTCCAGAACATGCTCGAGCGGATCATGCCACGCCAAAGCGTCACGAGGAAGATGAAGGTCAGCGAGGCGCGACAGGTGCTCATGGAGCAAGAAGTCGAAGCCCTGATGGACAAGGACGCCATTGCCGAAGAGGGCGTGCGGCTGGCCGAGGAAAGCGGCATTCTGTTTATCGACGAGATCGACAAAATCTGCGGGCCGGAAGAGACGCGGTCGGCCGATGTCAGCCGTCAGGGCGTCCAGCGGGATCTGCTGCCGATCGTCGAAGGCACGACTGTGCAAACACGCTACGGACCGGTCAAGACGGATCATATCCTGTTCATCGCGGCAGGGGCTTTTCACCGATCACGGCCGTCGGATCTGATGCCCGAGCTGCAGGGCCGGTTTCCCATCCGTGTGGAGCTGCAAGACTTGACACGGGACGATCTGGTGCGGATTCTGACCGAACCAAGCGGATCGCTGACCAAGCAGTACCAGGCTTTGCTGGCGACGGACGGGGTGCAATTGGAGTTTACTCAAGACGGCATTGAGGCCTTGGCCGACGCGGCCTATCAGGTCAATCAATCCACGCAGAACATCGGCGCACGGCGGCTCTACACGATGATGGAGCGGTTGTTGGAAGACGTGAGCTTCGAAGCACCGGACACGAGCCGAAAAAAAGTCGTGGTCGACGCCAACTATGTTCGGCAGCGGCTGGAGAAAATCACGAGTGACGAGGATTTGAGCAAATTCATTTTGTGACGGAAATCCACGGGAAGCGGGGCACCACGCGACGAAGACTATCCTGGTGCAGTGCGCCCCGCAACGAATGGACCCCGCTGGAACGTCGCAACAAGAGCGGAACACGGACTCGAGCATGGCCGACCAGCCCAAGAAGCCTCGGCGGGAGCGTCGTTTGCTTGTGCGCTATCCGGTCAAAGCGTCGACTACGCTCGTTCGCGAATCGGACATGATGCGCATTGGAATGGACGCCGTTCTCAAAGACGTCTCGATCGCCGGAATTGGCATCGTCGTCCGCGAACCGCTCGAAGTCGGCGAAATGGTAAAGATCGAGTTGGTGAATCAGATTCAACGTCTGGAGAAAGAAACGCGGGGCATTGTTCGTCACGTGACACCGCGGGACGACGGAACATATCATGTAGGCGTCGAATTGCTATTGCGGCTGACGCCGTTGGAAGTCTCGTTACTAAGAATGGGGCTGCAACGGGAAGAGGAGCCCGAGGGGCCGCGATGGATTTGAGCCGACACCTTCGACCACTCGGGCCGGAGCTGGCGCAATCCGAAGCCAAAGGCTTGACCATCCGAAAACGCAAAGGCCCCGTGAACGCCTCCCAAGCCTCAGCAACCCCAGAAGCAGCGAAAGGATCACACGATGAACCACTGGGAGAAGAAATGGCGGTCGGTCCGTATCGTGGGCACGGCGTGGTGGGTTGGCCTGTTTGTCGCGCTGGCGGCTGCAAACGGACTCAAAGCGGCCGAAAAAGAATGGGTTGTGTACAGCGGCTTCGCTGGTCCTGGTAACGGCAAGCACATCGTGCTCATCTCCGGCGATGAGGAGTATCGCTCGGAGGAGGCCCTGCCTCAACTCGGCAAAATTCTGGCTAAGCATCACGGTTTCAAGTGCACCGTCCTGTTCGCCATTGATCCGAAAACGGGCCTGATTGCGCCAAACATTCTCGACAACATCCCAGGGCTGGAAACGTTAGACTCGGCCGACCTGATGATTATATTTACACGTTTTCGTCGCCTGCCCGACGAGCAGATGGAGCACATCGACCGCTACTTGAAGTCAGGCCGGCCGGTCATCGGCATGCGCACGGCCACACACGCCTTTCGTTTTCCCGCCAAGAGCAAATGGGCCCATTACAGCAACGGATACAAGGGCGAGAAGAAGGAATGGACCGATGGATTCGGCCGGCTGGTCCTCGGCGAGAAATGGATCGCCCATCACGGGCACCATGGGCACGAAGCGACGCGGGGGTTGATCGCGCCGGACGCGAAAGGCCACCCGATCGTTCGAGGAATAAAAGACGGCGACATCTTCGGCCCGACGGACGTCTACGCCGTTCGGCTGCCCCTGCCCGGTGACAGCAAACCCATCATCCTTGGACAGGTACTGGCCGGCATGAATCCGGACGACCCGCCGGCCCCACCCTCTAAGAACCGCAAGACCGGCCGGGTTGTGGACAAGAACGACCCGATGATGCCCGTGGCGTGGACGAAGACTTATCAAATCCCCGGCGGACGTCGCGGCCGCGTCTTCACCACCACAATGGGAGCCGCCGTTGACCTCAAGAGCGCCGGCCTGCGCCGGTTGATCGTCAACGCCGTCTACTGGTGTCTGGGCATGGAGGACCAAATTCCGCCCAGCGGATGCAAGGCGGACGCGGTCGGAACCTTCGAGCCCACCTTTTACGGCTACAACAAGTACCGGCGGGGCATGAAGCCGAGCGATTTTGAGCTGAAGTAGCTTCGTGCCCCGTGGAAATCGCCGCTGATGCTAGCCTCGCCCCCGCCGGCGTCCGGGCGGCTTCGGCGCCTGAGAGCACAGCTCTCGCCCCCGTGACACATCGTCCCTTCGTTCCGCCAGCGGCCGGAAAGAGGAGCGAGGTTTGTTCGGTGTGCGTAGGAACCGAGACCCGAGTCGAACCGAGCAACGCGCAAAGCGGGCAGTCGACATTGACCGATTTGGCAGGATCGCTAGAATAATCATCGCCCGGCGGAAAGTCCCTTCCGCGGCCCGCGGGCGAAAACCGGGGTGTAGCTCAGCTTGGCTAGAGCGCTACGTTCGGGACGTAGAGGTCGCTGGTTCAAATCCAGTCACCCCGACTTGTCTTTAGCTCTCTGAAAACGATTCTCGGTGTCGTGGTGCAACGCGAAGGCACACACACTGTGCAGCAGGGCTCTCGTCATTAGGATGCACCTAGGCGAGCCCTGCTGCAGCGCTTCGATTTCCGCTTTCTGCACCCGGTTGCCCGTTGTGAGTAATCCAGCGGGACGGCTTGTACTGGCAAGGTCTCAGCCGGAACGACAGCCGGGTGTTTGCGGCTTGACGAAGCGGCAGCGAAAACTATAACATCGGAGGGGATGGAGGTGCAAGCGCTCAATAATTTCCGTGCCAATCTGCACCTTGCAATGCGACTGCAAGGGGTCAGCCAGCGGACTCTGGGAAATCAGGCGGGCGTGAACTACGTCCACATCAATAGGATACTAAACAGAAGGGCATCTCCGAGTCTGGCTATCTGCGAGTCCCTCGCCAATGCGTTGGGCCACACTCTGGAAGAGATGATCCGGGATCCGGTGGAGTTTCAGAAAAACTACTTGAGCGCCGGCGCACGGGCTTGACAGGTGCGTTAGTTGATAGTATAACACGACCGTCGGCGGGTTCGTTCCCCGTCGGCGGTTGTTTGTTTTTGGGTTTGAGACCTTGCCTCGCTTGCCGATGCTTCGGCGACCTGCGGGGCTCCGCAGGACACAATGACGACGGGGGCCGGAGACGGTGCGCTGGTTGTGCAGACTCGGCTTCCACGACTGGGAAACTGTCAAGACTGCACACCGCGCCTACTTGAGGGATGAGGTCCTTCATCCGACATCTCCCGGTAGACCTCGCCTCTTGCCTCCGGATACCGGCGGGGGGGCTCCTCGATCGCGTCGGCCTGCGGTGCGGCAAGACGGACTTTCAGATTCAGCGTGAAAGGCCACGCATTCTGGCTGGAAAACAGAGGTCCGGTGAACGCCAGACGCGTGCCGCTGAACTTTTGGCCTGGCGGGAGGATTGGTGGATGTGGCGGACTTCGATGAACTGAGTTCTGCTCGGCAGTCTTGCAGCGGCGACCGGTGGTGGGTGAAGGTCAGCCCCGGAATCGGGCTACGTGAAGACGTGTCCGGAGCCGTTTCGTTACGCGGTCGAAATGGGCGCGGGGACATCGGCAGCTTCGGGTCTCGGGGGCCGGTCGATGCGTCCACGACGGAAAGTGATCCGGTGAGCCTGGGCATAGCCGGGATTCTCCTAGAGGCACTGCCCGACTACTGGAGTGATTAGGGGGAGCTGTTTTTCGCGGGGAGTCGTTCCATGATCAACTGTTGCATTTTGCTCATCTCGCGGAGAGTGTTCTTGATTTCCTGGTTCGACTCTTTGATCGCTTGTACTTCGACCTTCAGTTGTGCAACGTCTTTTTCAACATTACCGACCCGGTCCCCGAGTTCGTCAAGTCCTTCGTCGACGCGGTCCCCCACCTTGTCCAGACGGCTGTCGACACGGGCGCCCCAATACGCAGCGAACGCGATGACTAGCCCCAAGAGAAGAGTAACTGCTCCGGTCACCCACTGCCGTACGTGCCAGTCGGTTTCCGCTCTACTCATCTTTCGGCTCTCCGAGGCGATCCAGAATCAACATCTGCCCTTTCTTCAGTTCGTTCATTGTAGCACGAATTTCATTGTTGTCTTTCTTCAGGCCTTTGAAATCAGTCCGGAGCTGCTTGACGTCGCGTTCGACGGTCAGAAGCCGCTCCGTCAGCTTCGCGACGGCGGACGAAACGGGAATCTTACCGGACGCTGTCTCTGTGACGGCCAGCCACTTCTCGCCGTCCCAGATCACCCTATACGAATCGGGTGACTGGACCGTGGGTTCCATGCACACGGTTTCTTGGACGGGGCGGTAGGCACAGTAGTGCGCCGGAGGGGAGACGCATCCAGTGAAACATGTCAAGACGGCCAGGCGGGAAAGGGCTGCCGAAAGCCGCACGGGAAAACCTCCTGCTTGGGACGGATTGGCTAACCGGAAGTGGACGGATGCGCGGAACATAGGAAAACGGCTTGTGCAGGTCAAGACGGAGTCATCCGAGGAGCGGACGTTGGAGAAGGGAGTTGATAGAATGACTCGACCGCGGTTGTGTGGCACGAAACGGCATGTGAGTAAGGAGTTAGAGCATGGCCCCGGCCAGAAAGGAACCGGACGTGAGTACGTACAGCGGACGCGTCGCGAAACGACTGAGAGAGCTGCGCGACGAACGAGGTTGGCCCGCCGAAAAGGTCGTAGAACGCCTCAATCGTTTTGGCTACCGGATCGTTCTCTCGAAGTATTATCACTGGGAAGGCGGCCGATCCAAAGTCGATCTGAACGCCGTTCCCGCTCTGCTCAAAACCTTTCGATTGCGCGATGCAAGCGAGTTTTTCCCCCCGAAATAATTCTACATTTTTGCAAATACACCCTTGACGGCTATTTACAAAATCGTATAATACAACCGGAGACACCAAGCTCCGGTCGAAAGACAGGACGACAAGACGGACAGAAAAACCGGCCCCGGCCGACGCAGCTTGGTGCCTCACGCCACGCTGTCGGTCGGGGCTTTCTTTTGGGCACACGCAAAGGCAGGGGGACCCGCCATGACTGCTCGCAGCAACGGAGAAACGCTGGCCTTTCCGTCGATCGGCCTCGCTGAAATCTACGAGCAACACGCCAAAGAAATCGAACGCCTACAGGAAAAACTCGGTGAGGCTTGGCAAACGATCGGCGGGCTCAAATACCACTACCGGCAGGCCGTCGAAGAAGCGGAAAAGCTCAAAGCGAAGATTCGCGAGCTGGAAGAGCGTGGCTCGGTGGACGACCAGATCGTCCGCGACGCCCTTATGGAAAAACTCGAGCTGGAGGTCACGCGGGAGTGGTCTGAAGACCGCTATCCGGGCACAAGCAATCACTACCGCGAACACTTTGCCGAATATGCCGCCGGCGGCCCGATCACGATCGAAATCGACACGGACGTTGAGCGCCGTCTACCTCGTCGGGACCTGGTCCCAACAGGACGGCCTGCAGGTGCACGAGGTGGAGGTCCACTTCGAGCTGGCGCGGGTCTGGACCGAGAAGCGCCTGGGACGCTGGGTCTACTTCGCGGAGTACGAAGTCTCGGTCTGAAGCGGGAGGCGGAAGCGGTGCCGGACGTTCAGCGCAGACTGTTCGGCCGAGAGTACCAGAGGCCGCTTGTCGAGCGGAGCCGGCCGGGCGCTCACAACCGCACCGACACGTCCCGGGCGGCCGCGCACCGGCGGCGGCTCAAGGCCGGGACGGCACGATGGACCGTCTACCAGGCGATCGCTGCGGCCGGCCGCCAAGGCATGACAATCGACGAGATTGTCCTGGAAACCGGCCTGCTGACGCAGACGGTCTGCGGCCGCATCTCGGAGTTGAGAAAAGACGGGCTGATCCAAGACAGCGGACACCAGCGGAAGACTCGCACGGGCAGTCCGGCCATTGTGTGGGTCGTCAGATGACAGAAGGGAACGATTCATGAGTCCGACGGCAACAGAAACCAAGCCTCACATCAGCCCCTCGCAGCTCGAAATGTACTGCCCCCCGAGCAATACAGGCGGCGCTATGTCGAGGGGGAAGTGATCCCGCCGGGGATCGCCCTGCTGAAAGGCACCAGCTTTCACCGGGCCGCGGAAGCCAACATGGAGCAGAAGCTCACGACGCACCGGGACTTGCCGGCCGAGGAGATCGTCGAAATCGCGGTGGCCAATTTCGAGCAGGAAGCAGCCGGAGACATTCTGCTGACGGACGAGGAAGCCTCGCGAGGTCCGGCGGTCGTCTTGGGTGAGGCGAAGGACCAGCTGGCTGAACTCGCGGAGACGCACGCGAAACAGCAAGCCCCGGAGTATCAACCGGCCCTTGTCGAGAAAAGCGTGAGGATCGAGTTGCCCGAGGCTCCGAGGGACCTTGTGGGCATCATCGACTTGGTGGACGACCGGGGCCGTGTCATCGACTTCAAGACGGCGACGCGCCGGCGTTCTCAGTCGGACGCCGACTCGTCCGTCCAGCTGACCGTTTACGCGGCCGCCTACGAATGCTTGCACGGCGTCCCACCGACGGAACTCCGGCTGGACTGCGTGGTGCAGACCAAAACGCAGACGACGCGGCAGGTCTTGGCGACTCACCGGTCCCGGGAAGACTTTGCCGCGTTGGCCCGGCGGATCAACGCGGTCACGGCCGCGATCGAGGCGGGCGTCTTCCCGCCTACGAATCCCGGCAATTGGTGGTGCTCGCCGACCTTTTGCGGCTACTGGCACGATTGCCCTTACCGGCCGCGGACGGCGGGCTGAGTGTTCGCTTTCTGGCACCAAGCACGAAAGGAGCGGAACCATGACGACGCAAGTCTTGGCAAGAAGCGACGCGGCACCGGACAACGGAGTCCGGGAGCAGCTGCAGGCTCTGGCGGAGCTGCCACCCGAGTACGCGATGATGCGTTTGGAGAACGAGACGATCCAATCGCTGGCCATGTCGCGTCCCCGCGACCACAAACGGATCCGCGACGAAATCGCCGAGCAATTGGCTGCCTACCCGTCCTTTGCGTCGGCGGCGCTGTATTGCAAGCCCGTCGGCCGCGACGACCGGGGCTGCATGCAGTACGCGACGGGCCTGTCCGTGCGGGCGGCCGAGGCGATCGCGGAAGCCTACGGCTACTGTCGGGTCCGGACGGACGTGACTCCCATCGACGACGACCACGTGAAAGTCAGCGCCACGTTCGTCGACTACCAGAAAGGTCGCATCTGGGAAGACGCTGGCATCGTGACCAAGCTCTACCGAGACCGGAACGGCCGCATGCGGCGCCACGCGGACGACCGGTTCTACAACGTGATCGTCAAGGCGGAGCTGTCGAAGCGGGTCCGCGAAGTCATCCTCCGCAGCGTGCCGCCGGGACTCCGCACGGAACTTCAGGAGATGGCCGAGCGGCAGATGCGGAAGCTGCTCGGAGGCGAAGGGGTGCAGCGTGTGCTGGAAGCTTTCGGCAAGCTCGGCGTCTCGCAGGAGCAGCTCGAGCGATACCTCGGCCGGACGGTCGGGCAAGGATGGACTCAGGACGACCGGCTCCGACTGCTCGGCCTCTACAACGCGATTGAGGCGGGCGAGACGACCGTCGAAGAGGCCTTCGACTCAGTCGCAAACACGAATGGTGACGGCCACCCGTCAGGCCCGCAGGCCGGGGCAGGCCCTGTCACGGCAGACGCCCTGACCAACGGGAAGGCCTCCAAAGGCAAGAGAAAGGCTGAGAAGTCTGAGACGAGTGAAGAGACGGAAACACTGGCGGCGAACGCATCATAGGTCCCCCTCCTCTCCTCTGTATCTCCCTCCGGCTGGCGAGGGACTGCCGGCCAAGGACACTTGGAGCGGCGGCGTGGCAGGGAGAGCCGCCCGCCGTGGATCAAACCGACGCAACAGAAGGAGCGACCGATGCTTGTCCTGTCACGGAAGGCACAACAGCGGATTTGGCTCGAAAGCCCGAACGGAGATCAGATCGGCATCACGATCTGCCGCATCCGGCGCAACGGCACTGTGGCCGTGGGGATCGAGGCGCCGGATCGGTATCGCATTCGGCGAGAAGAACTGCTGGAGAAGGAGATGGGAACGGACTCCGGTCCAGCCCACCCGACTGACCACTGAACCATCCCCATGACGGAGCGAGACGGAGCGTAGGGATGGCGGCACGGAAGGCGAACATTCAGGAGGAATATCCCCAGCGCGAGGACTTTTTTGCCTACCGATTCTGT
>JAADHY010000234.1:0-8903 GCA_013151585.1 Planctomycetota bacterium | reverse complement strand
TCGCCAAGGCGTGCGTGGCCAACGAACACGGCCCGGCGGCCGCATACCTTTTGTGCGTCATCGCGCTGCAGGAAGATGCGATTCACTACCAGCGGCCTGTCGCGTACTGGGACGAGCAGCTGATGCCGATTGTCGGCGTGAGGTCCCGGTACACGCTTTGCCGCATCCGCCGAGCGCTCGTCGAGGCTGGGTGGCTACACTACATTCCTGGCAATCGCGGACGCCCCGCGCGGTACTGGGTCACCATACCACCGGCAGCAGCCCAGTTCGACGACTCTGCCATTGACGCCGGCGACCACATGCTCGCCGACATTCTGTCCAAGACTTGGACAGCAAACGCACCGAGTTCGCACAGAATCGCCACAGAAAACGCACCCAATCCACGCACAGTCCATCCGGAGGGCGATTCGGTCCAATCTCTGGACAGCAAACGCACAGAATCGGCACAGAAAACGCACAGAAACCGCACAGAAACCGCACAGAAACACCCGACTCTTTCAACCCTATCCCGATCCCTAAAAAGAAATCTGCTAGCGCAGATTTCTTCTGTCCGGAGACGCAGCAAGCTGCGTCGTCCGGACCGGTGACGGAGGATGGCTCTCCGGAATCAGATTTCACGCAATCGGAGCCGCAGGACGGCGGGGCCGGCAACGGATGTCCCGGCCTCTCGCAGGACGCGAACTCCGACCGCACGGCCCCGGCCGAGGAGGACGCCGAGGTCGTGCTCTCCTTCCCCGTCGAAGGCCGCTCCGGCCCGCATTGGCACCTCACGCGGGCTAAGCTCCGCGAGTACCAAGAATGCTACCCGTCCCTGGACGTGCTCGCGGAAGCGAGAAAGGCCCTGCAGTGGATCCGCGACAACCCCGCCCGCCGCAAGACCGCGCGCGGCATGCCCCGGTTCTTGACCAATTGGCTCAACCGGGCCCTGGAGCGTCCGCGCGGCCGTGAGCCACCGCGACGCAAGCTCGACATCGTGGCGGTCATCGAGCAAGCCAAACGGGAGGGCCGTGTATGATCACCTCGCAGGACTGGAATGACTGGATCAGCTACCACAACTCGCTGTTCACCGGCTTCCGGGACTGGGCTGAAAACGAGGACCGCTCGGAAGCCCTGGTCGTGTGGTACCAGAAGCTCGGGCAATTCGAGCTTGACGTGCTCAAACAGGCCTCGGTCGAACTGGCGACGCGGCTCGACCGGCCGCGCGGCTTCAGCAGCCATCTGGCCGCCTTGCTCGACACCTGCCGCGCGATCGTCGCCCGCCGGCAGGCCGAGGTGGCGCAGGGAGCGCCTCACCGCTGCGGCCTGTGCGACGACACAGGCCGGCTGCTCGTGCGGATGCGCGACGGCTCGCCCTTCCTCACGCCGGCCGGGCACAAAACGCCGACGGCCTACGTGGCCTGCAAATGCTCACGCGGCGACCGGTACCGGGGCGTGCGCAAGTGCGAATGCACCACGGGGCAGCACGGCTGGCACGGGTACCCGGAGTTCAACGAGGTGACCATGGAGATCGTGCGCGGCCACGCGAGCCAAAGGTACTCGGAGCTTTATGACCGGCCGGCTCCGCAGCCGCCGCCGTCGCACGAACCGGCAGCGGATCCCCTCTCGGAAGCACGGCCGATTGCTGTGGAGCTGTTCTGATGGGACCGCGATACGCTCGATACAGGTGCAAGCACTGCGGCAAGGTTGTTCGGCGACAGTCGGCGAAGCGGCGAATCGTGAGTGACTGCGCGCAAACCGGCCGGAACGTCCGGCTGTGGCGGTGTGGCATTCTCGGACGCGCCGGTGACGGAGCGCCGGCGGGAGGACGTGGCAGCGGGCCGGGGACAGGACGCCTCGACCCGCCCAGCAGCCCAGGCGAACCGGAGGCGTCAGCCTCCGGGTGATCGGCAAACCGGAGCTGTGAGCCTCCGGATGCACCGGCCTGGACGGCTGACGAAATCGACAACCACGGAGGCAGTCATGGCGACGACCAAAACCGAAATCCCAACCTACGAAGGCCAGGACGCTCTCGAGGCTGTTGACCACCCCACCGGGCAAACCGGACAGGAATTGTCGGCTTGGCGGGAACGTGTCCTCGAGTGCGAGCAGGAAGTCCAAGAGGCCGAGCTGGAAATGCTCCGGTTGCGAGAAGACCTGAAAGAGGCTCGGAAGCGATTCGAGACGGCCGTGCAGGCTCTCCGCCGAGCGATCCGGGACGAGAAGAGCCGACAACTGGAGCTATCCTTCGGCCCGGACGCCAACGACACCATCTCGCCGGACAACTGGGGCCAGGAGGAAGTCTACGCCCTCCAGAGCTACGGGCTGACCGAGTCGCAGTGCGAGAAGATCGCCGCCGGGCTGGAGAAGTTCAGCCGACCGACGACGGTGCGGGCTCTCCGCGACTGGATCGCCGAGGACGCCCTGTGGCACCGCAAGATCGACGGCGTCGGCCCGGCGACGGTCGATCGGATCGTTGACGCCCTCACGGCCTATCAGCAAGCGAATCCGGAGGCCGTTTCCGAGGAGCCGAGCTGATGGAGCCGATCCAGATCCAGTTCGACGCGCCTTGCGTCCCGGTGGCCCAGCCTCGGCAGCGGCACCGGGCCGTTGTGCTCAAGAGCGGCCGGACGGTCGTGAGCAACTACACGCCGCGCACAGCCCCGGTCAACGCCTTCAAGGCGACGGTCCGGCTGGCCTTCCGCAAGGCTTGGTCCGGGCCGCCACTGCAGGGGCCCGTTTGCCTCCGGCTGGAATTCCGCATGCCCCGGCCGAAGTCAAAACTGTGGAAACGCAAGCCCATGCCGAGCTACCCGCACACCACCAAACCGGACCTCGACAATCTGACAAAGGCCGTGAAGGATGCCCTCACTGGGCTCGCTTGGATCGACGACTCACAAATCTGTGACCTCCGAGCGACGAAACGAGTCTGCTCCGGCGACGAGAGCCCGGGGGTCACCGTCCGAATCGACCACACGCCTGCTGACACGTTCGCAGGCGAAACCAATCCACGCCCCACTGCAAGTCGAAGATCAGTCAGCCGATGAGCGATATTGACATCCACCTGTCGATGTCGTTGAGCGGCCCGCGATGGGCCCGGCTGGATTGGGCTGTGCGCGATGCCGCTTCGTCTCTGGGCCTGGAATGCAACGTATCACGCGAAGCGTCCTGGTTAACCGAGCGCGTCGAATTCACTGTTGTGGGCAGTCGGCGAAAGGCGGACGCATTTCGGGCGTGGTTAGAGGGTGCGATCCGAGAGTGGAGCTAGGAATGAGTGACGACAAGGGGGGAGACAGAATTGCTGGCTTTACTTGCTAAACATCTTCCTTCTGGCCGTCTTCCAGGTGATCGAAAAGGCTCGGTGGCTCTGCCGGAGGTCTGCTCGCATCGAACGCTCCACGCATGTCCTCGAGCCACCTCAGGAAATTGGATTTCTCGCCACCATCGTTCCAACGGACGACGAGGTGGCCGCCATCCAAGCAGACGCCCATCTTCTTGTTCCAGTGGTCATGAATTCGTTTGAAGACGTTCTCGCGTACGAGCCGACGCAGGCTTTTCTGACGTTTGCGGCCAAGATACTCGAAGACACCTTCTGATGTTTTGAGTAAGAGATCGTCCGGGCTTTTCTTGTAGGTTTCTCGCACTCCGACAGCCTGAAGATCGCAAAGAAGGCGTGCATGAACTTTATCAATTACAGATCGTCTGTATAGGTCACGCGCTTCGGCGTTGTGGCAGTCGTCATCAGAAAAAACAAGAATTAACGGTGAGGGATCTGTGTCCTCCTCCAGGTCCTCCATGACAGTGATCCGCTTTTCGTTGATTCGCGTGTACGACCCGAATGCGTCGTCCAAATGGTACACCAAGCGGCACGCTCGGTCATGATCGTCGATCGCCAAACCATGGCACGAGTACTCTCCAATAGCGAGCTTGTGCTTTTCCAGTTCCCGCGCGAGGGCGGAGAGGCATTTGCACATGGCTTTCCGCTTGTCGTCCGGTACCACGTAGCACAGGAGGGCAGATTTCAGCGGCGCGACAACTTCGGCAAATGCCGGCCCAGTCGCTACGAGATGTCCACGAGCCTGTCTGGAATTGCTGCTATCCGGGCCAAAAGAATCAGACTTCGCCTCAAAATACAGTCCCTTTTCGTCATGAGTTCTGCGCAGAATCAACTCCGGCTCGGGATTGCCGCTAATGTCGAGCTTCGATTGTGTGATAGCTTCTCTGGTTTCCACTGGAAACGGGAAGGGCCATTCGATGTAAACGATTTCGAAGTCGTGCTCGTGAAAGAATGGCCGAACACGATAGCCCTCGGCGGGCTGCTCCTTGGCCATCCAGACCAGCAGGTTCAATTGGAACACGGCATCGCGCAACAACTCTTCAGCTTTCATTGTCCTCCCCTGCGCCGGACGACCACGTGCCGACAATTTCTTCGAAAGGCTGCTCGCCGATCCAGGCTCTGATCTTCGGGCAGACGTAATGCTGGATATTTGCCACGAGACGATGGAATGTGTTTCCGCACGTCCCGTGAGGAAGGATGGCCACCAAGTATTTGGATGTAATCTCCAGGTTGATCGGTTGCCACAGGTGGCGATCTGCCCCGTAAACGTGGACCTTCCTCGGCCCCAACCGAATGGGCCTTCCCCATAGTTTGAAGCGATTCCGCCTTCGAAACGCCAGTTCCATCCAACGGTTGAACGTGGCCTCTGAAAGCTCTTCGTCAAACCGGACGATGAGCGGCACCCCATTCAAACCGGTGCTCAATCCCGTCGGTCCGAACTTCGGCCAAGCATGCTCCTCAGTAATGTCTACCACAGATTTGTATATTCTGTATAGATATCTCACAGTGTTTCGATGATCCTCGAAGCTGTCGGTTCGATTCGTCACCTGCCCGTATTGATACAGCTCATGGCTCCCACGCCCAGAAAGTGATGGGAACTTCAGAGCGTAAAGGGCGTTCAAGGGACTGTATTGGTTTTGGAGCTTTTGCAAAGCGGCTCTGATTTGCCCGATTCGATCGCCCATTTCGAAGCGCGCCTTGCGCCTCTCTATTTCAAATCGATCTTCGAACGCTTCAACATCGTCCTCAAATCCCGGCTCTTCCCGCTCGCTGTCCGGTCCGTCCGACACGACGTCGCCAGCGACGAAATCTCCCGGCATGTCAAAAATGCTCTCATGCCGGAAGACGAGTTTACTGAATCGATTGTCTCCTCGCCTTGAAACGTCCCGATCCCACAAGACCTGTAACAGCGGACTGCTGAACCAAGCGGCGTCAAGGTCCGGAGAGAGAATCCACTGCCTCACTCGCTTCTTGGCTTCAACGGATTCCTCGCAGGTATAGTAAGCAAAAAAACGTTCATCATATTGCTCGAGAAACCCGACAGTGGCCCATTGTTGTTTTTTTGTGACGGGATCGGTGATCTCGAAGGCGAGAGACATGAAACTCTCGTCGATCTTTCGAACGTTGGCCCCTAACCCCTCGAAAATTCGGTCTGCTGGTTTAGGGTGCCCCTCGCCCCGTGATGAGACGTGCTCCAGCAGGAAGGTCTTGACAAGAGGCACGCGGGGCCGACGCGCGTCGAGGCCCTCTTTCGCTTGCTCGGAAAGCCCATTGAAGAAGCGGTATACCTCGAACCTGTCTTTCGGATTCTGTGGCGCGAGTGTGTACATGGTTAAGGTCCTCGCGTTCGGCCAGCTGCCGAGAGACCGAGAGAACGCTGGTCACGAACAGCATGGATCGCCAAACTCATGGACTCCCATCGCAGGCGATCGGCCGGCGACGGCGAACGTCCGTTCGAAGAAATGGCCAGGCGGGATTCTGCCGCCCGCCTGTCGGGGTACGCGATGTACATATGTCTTCGAATCGACCCGAATCTTCACGGTTTCCTGGCAGGCAACAAGATTCTGAAGCAACTTCCCCGGAAGTCAAGTCGACTTGTTGACAGGCGTACGTGGTTCGACTAAATCCAAACCATCTGCTCGGGATCGGACTGACATTCATGCCGTTCCGACCGGTTTGGCCGACCCCGATGATCCGCACGGCCGGCGGTTGTGTTGACATCTCCGGAGGTGGGGTGATGGAAACGTTGCGAATGCTCCTGAAGCTGATTGATTTCGTGGCTTCAGTGTTGGGGGCTGTTGTTCTGGTTCTTTTCTTCTGGGCCGGATTCTACTGGACGACGCACCCGATTCCGACAACGGAGGAGTACTATCAGCGGGTTTATGGGGCGCGGGAGACGTGGGTGAAAGCTGTGCGGGAGAGGGAGGCTCGGCAGCGGACGGAGCGGCCCGAAAACGCCGCCGAATCGGGAACTGCTGGATGTGAAAGGTAGCGAAAAAAGCAATGGAGGATTCGACCGTTTTCTATGCCTGTCCGGCTTGCGGCCATCGCCTGACGTGCCGGGAGTACGAATCTGTGAAGCGGCCGGTCACGTTGGTGCCCTGTCCGGGATGCGGCGAGTGTATGCTGTCGACGTTCATCCGTGTTGAACGAGCCTGCGGGGGAAGCAAGGCGGGCGGGAACGGCACTGACTCGTCGCGGAAATAGAATTATGGGCGAAAATTTTGTCGCCTCTCCTGGATACCTGAGCTATATAGTTGAGTGGACAGGCGAGGTGAGCATGAATGCCCTGAATGAACTTGCGCCAATATGTGTCCAACCCCGTCGAGAGGTGTGAGGCCTGTTTGGCAGCATGCCGACACTGCGAGGGCGGTCCGATCACGGACCGTCCTTTTCTGCGTTGTGAGACACGAACGCTTTAGTTGCTCAAGAATTACCAGTTTGGACTGTTGCGGTCAGCTTGTGACGTGTCGAAACAAAGTCGAGACCGCGCGCTGATACTGGCGGGCAACACAGCCTCAAACGAAGGTCGTAAGTGACTCAACAGAGCGAGAGCAGGCGATTCCTTTAGGAACCGCCTGCTCTCTTCAGCCGCTAGCGCGGCCGACCTAGCAATAGGGGCGTGCGCTCAACACTTGCTCTTCTCCGCTTTACATCACTCCGGCTGGCACCCAGCGTCGCAGTTTGGCCTCGAGCGCATCCGGACTGAAAGGTTTCACGAGGTAATCGGACACTCCCGCGCTGATCGCTGAGACGACACGGGCGCGTTCAGCCTCCGTGGTGATCATGATGACGGGAACTTTTTCGTTGCGCTTGCGGATCTCCTTTAGAAGTGTTAATCCGTCCATGTTAGGCATGTTCCAGTCGGTCAAAACCAGGTCGAAGTGGTTTGATTCAAAGAGCTGCAAGGCCTGCTGGCCATCAGCCGCTTCCGAAATGGCCTCGTCGGGTACACCAAGCTTTGCAAACATGCGCTTCTGGATGGTTCTCATCGTTCCGGAATCGTCAACCAATAGTACTTTCATCATGTTCTCCTTTGTGTTGATGTTTCGGCCTGTCGCAACCGACTGACGACTTGTCCTTGCCCACGGTAGTGCAAGACAAGTGTCGACAACTCAATAGTGCCACTGCATAAGGCATGTCGATTCACAGTTAGCGCCGCGACCACAAAAGGGGATGCGATGGAGCGCTCTGGCCAAACGGCTTTAAGGCGTGCCTCCCCAGCTGCCCTTTCATGATTTCACTGGCGGAGACGCGAGCGCGGCTTCTTGCTGGGAGGCGTCTTCGCGGCATGAAGGAGACTCGGTCTGCGAGGTTGCCAGTCCTGCCTCGATGGCGAGAGGCCCCCAGTCGCATTCAAACACCACACAGATAGGGCGGACAGTCGTCGGGAAAAAAAGACTGTGATTCCGCCCCACAACGACGTTTGGAAGGCCCAATGAGAGCTGGAAGTTCTGGAGTTGCGTCTTAGCCGCTCCTGCGATCATGTTGGCCAACTCCCCCACGGCGTCTGCCACGTCCGCGTTTATTTCCGTGGTTTCGTAGCCAAGCAGAATCTCAACCACGCGAAATGCCACGGGGCGCGAGACGCTCAGAACAACGCTGCCTGTAGCCTCTCCCGAAAGGCCGACCACGGCCGTCACATCGTAGGTCGGACAGTCGGATTGTTTCAGAAGCAAAGACTTGCGTCGAATACGCGTTCCCAGCATGGTGTGAAATACCTGACATGCCGCTTGGATAAATGGATTAATGTATCGAACATCCATCAAAAAATTCTCCCCTCTGTTCACATCTTGTGGACCTCTTTGAAATGGCCCGGTACTTGTCGACCCGCCTAAACGGCTTCGTACATGCTGCTCGCCAAGTGCGAGGACGTTGGTCGGCGACGACTCCTCAAAATCTGTCCTAGGAAGCTTGCGCCGTTGGCTTTCCACTTGGCGAAACGCCGAGTTTCATTGGATCGAGGATTAACACAATGCTGCCATCTCCCATGATGGTGACTCCTCCCAAGCCCGGCAGGCTCGCCAAATAGTTGGGAAGCGGCTTTACTACGATTTCCTGCTGACCCTTGAGCTGATCAACGACGATGCCGAATTTGGTTCCATGAGCATGTGTGACCACGATAGGCACTCGATTCGTCCGGTCTGTGGGAAGGCCGCCAGAACCATCCGCGTCGTCTCCCGTCTTCAACTCCAGAACCTCGCGAAGGGAGCGTAGGGGCACAACTTCGCCTCTCAACGAAATCGCGTTTTGTCCGTTTAGTTTCCGGATTCGGTCGACCGAAACCTTCACCGTTTCGCTCACCGTTTCGATCGGGAGGGCGTAGGTACGTCCGGCGGCTTCGACGAGCACTCCGGAGGTAACCGCTAGAGTGAGCGGAAGCTGAATGCGAAAGTGCGTTCCTGTCCCTTCTTCCGACTGCACTGTGACGCTGCCACCTAATTTTGCGATGTTTGTTCGCACGACGTCCATTCCGACGCCACGCCCAGAAATGTCGGTCACCTGTTTTGCGGTGCTCAGTCCGGCCTCGAAGAGCAGGTTCATCGCCTGCTCTCGCGGCAGCGATTCGGCTTGCTCCGATGAGAGAATT
>JAADHY010000078.1:5862-25168 GCA_013151585.1 Planctomycetota bacterium | reverse complement strand
CAGCAACTCCGAGCCGCGCGGCATCGCCAAGGCGTGCCCCGCCAGCGTCTGCCATACATCAACTTGGAGGACGACCGGCTGGCCGGGCTGACCGAGCGGGAACTTTCGTGGCTGATCGAAGAGTATTACCGGTTGTTTCCGTCCTTTCGCCGGAATCAGACCGTCACATGGTGCTTCGACGAAGTACAGGTGGTGCCTGGCTGGGAGCGATTTGTTCGCCGGCTTTTGGATACCGAAAAGGTCGAGATCTTGGTGAGCGGTTCGTCGGCCGCGTTGCTCTCGCGGGAAGTGGCCACAGCCATGCGCGGACGGGCCTGGGAAGTCGCCCTGTTTCCGTTCAGCTTCGAAGAGTTCCTGCGGCATCGACACCAAGTCTTCCCTGATCGACTCGAGCTGCTCGAACCGGCGCTGCGTTCCTCATTGGAGAGTGCCTTTCGCGAATACCTGACGGTGGGCGGTTTTCCTGAGGTGCAGGGCTTGGCCGTGGCCGATCGTCGCCGAGTCTTGAGAGACTACGTGGACGTGGCGATCCTGCGAGATGTGGTCGAACGTCATCGTGTGAGCAACGTTGTGAGCCTCCGGTGGCTGGTTCGGCATTTGTTAGCCAATCCGGCGTCACCTTTTAGCGTCGAGAAGTTTCACAATGTGCTAAAATCCCAGGGCATCGGCGTGGGACGAGATACTCTGCACCACTTCCTGGCCTACCTTGAAGATTGCTTTTTGGTGCGCGTGGGCTGGCTGGCCACGGATTCGGAACGCCGTCGCATGGTGAATCCGCGCAAGGTGTATCCGGTTGACCCGGGCCTGATTCCGTTGTTCGATCGGTCCGGTAAAGCGAACATCGGCCACGCGCTGGAGACGGCGGTCCGGATTGAGTTGGAACGGCGCGACGCCGAAGTGCATTATGTGCGTACCCGCGATGGCTATGAGGTCGATTTTCTGGCTCGATATGCGGATGGCCAACAGGAATTGATTCAGGTTTGCGTTGCGTTGGATGATTTGAATACGCGTGAGCGCGAAATGCGGGCTCTCGAAGCGGCGGCCCGTGAGTTTCCTCGCGCCTCGCTGCTTCTAATCACCCTGGCGCCGGAGACGGCTCACGATGTCCCCGAGCATATCCGCGTCCATAACGCACCGTTCTGGTTCCTCGCCCCGTGGCTCCAAAAGCCGCATCTCGACCAGGAACCACCAGCCGACGAATAACGGACCGGTGCAGTATGAGCAAAGCCTCTGAAAAGACCGAACGAGTGTTGAAGGCGCTGGCCCACGAGGAGCCGGATCGGGTGCCGGTCGGCGAGTTCTTCTGGAGCGGGTTTTTGCAGCGGTGTCGAGCCGAGCTGGATGTAGATGACGCTTTCGATCCCTACCGATACTGGGACCTGGACCTGATCGTCATCACGCCGAACATGGACCCGAAGGTGTCAGGCATTGAGGTTCTGGAGAACACGCCGCAGCGTCAGGTGGTGAAAACGGGCTATGGGGCGACGATCCTGCGCTCGCCGGAGTGTCCCATGCCCAGCTTCCTGGAATTCGAGACGCAAACTTTCGAGCAGATGGAGGCGTTGGAGTTCGACGATCCGAAAGACCCGCGGCGGTACTACGAAGCCATCGACGACCAGATCAACTCAGTCGGCGATCAGCTCAATCTCGGCCTCCCCTCTTTCGTCGATCGCGTCAACGCGTATGCCGACGACTTTTGCGTTTTCGGCAGCGTGTGCGAAGCGCAAGAGCAGATGTGGCGGATCATCGGGCCGGAGAACTTGTACTACAAGATGGCGGAAGCGCCGGACCGGCTGGAGCGGTTCGCCGAGCGAGTGGGCGAGTTCCTGGTGGGGATCGTCGAGGGTCAAATCGCCGCGGCGGGCGGCAAGCTGGCCGGGCTTTACGTCTGGGGCGACGTGGCGTGCACCCAGGGCATGCTGTTCTCACCGGAGCTGTGGCGGCGTATCCACAAGCCGCAACTGAAACGCATTTGCGATGCGATCCACGCGGCCGGCCTGAAGGTGATCTACCACGGCTGCGGCAACGCCCTGCCGATCTACGACGAGCTGATTGAATGCGGAGTCGATTGTTACAACACGCTGGAGGCGAAAGCGGGGCTGGATGTGGTCGAGTTGAAACGGCGGTTCGGCCAGCGGCTCGCTTTCAATGGCAACATCAACATTCAGGTCCTGGAAACGAACGACCGTGACCAGGTACGTGCCGAAGTGCTACGCAAGCTCAACGCCGCCAAAGGCGGCGGCTTCATCGCCCAGTCCGACCATTCGATTTCCTCCCGGGTCGCTCCGTCCACCTACGATTACGTCGTCGAACTTCTCCGCGAGCGCGGCCGTTATCCGTTGCAGTTGGACGAGTTCGATGAAACGATGTTAGGTCCCGCGACGTAAGTCCCGTTCGCCGGGCGGGGCCGGACGCAGAGGAGGTCCCACAGAAAGGAGCTTTGCCATGCAACGCATTGGATGGGTCGCTCGGCTGAAACCGGAGAAAGCGGACGAGTACATCAGGTTGCACGCAGATGTCTGGCCCGGCGTGCTCGACATGATCAAGCAGTGCAACATCCAGAACTATTCGATCTTCGTCAAAACGCTGCCCAGCGGCGAAAAGTTGTTGTTCAGCTATTTGGAATACACGGGCGATGACTTCGAAGCAGACATGCGCAAGATGGCCGCTCACGAAGAGACGCAGCGATGGTGGGAGGTCTGTCATCCTTGCTTGGAACCGGTCGAAGAGCTGCCGGACGGCCAGGTCTGGGCCCCGATGGACTCGATCTTCTACCTCGCGTAAAGGGGCCCGTCCGTCTCACGGCGCCGCGACCGAAAGCGGTTCCGCTGGTTCCCATGTCGCGCATTCGGGTAAGTGGAACATCGAGAAAGACGTCTGCAGCGGGTAGTTACACACACAGCCGACCGCGTAGCAAGGCACGTTGAGCAAGCCGCCCGCCGCGACCAAGCTGTTGCTGCAGCCCGATCGCAAATTGCGCAGACTGTGCTCCGCGCCCTTTTCCAGATCGACATAGGTCGCGCACCGCCGGCGCAGAAACACCAAGTGCCGCGTTGCTACGGCGTAGTTGCAACCGCCGCCTCGCCGAAAAAGTGGCTGGTCGGTCGTGAGTTGCCCTGTCCGGATGTCGTACCTCAGACCGCTCTGATTCAAGAACCAATCGTCGGCCACGATGAGCGGCTGCTGGCCACCGCCTTTCTGATGCCACAGTTCGCGCCCCGTCTGGGCCTCGAACGCGCGGACTTGCCCTTGCTTGCCGGTCAACAACACGTGGTGGCTCGCGTTATAGGCCAACCAGTCGTCGTTCGCGCGAATGTGCAGCCACGCCATGCTGGACAGGGGCGGATACTCGTACGTCCGCTGCCAAAGCTTGCGCCCGGTGCGGCCATCCAGGGCCGCAATCGTGGACGGAAACGTCTTTGGAGCCTGTCCGCGTCGCCGGAGCTGGTCGGTCTCGCGGGGCGGCTTCGAATCGATGCAGTAGATCCGCCCACCGCCGACAGCGATGGCGTGCAAGTTGAACCGTTCCCTCGCCGCGTGCATCCAAAGCTGGCGGCCGGTGCGGCGATCTAAACCGACCAAAATGCGAGCGTCCCACAATCCCTTTTCAATGGCTGGATGGCTGTGGTCAGGCGGCAAGTTGAAGCCGACGGCGATCACCAGCAGCTCGTCGCTGGCTCTCACGCCCACAACGCCCGCCGCCTTGCCCTCCGGAACGTCGAGCTGCAGCCGAAAACTCCGCCGTCGTTTTCCTGTGGCGGGGTCAAGCACGTCGCAGCTCAACCCATGAGCCACGTACACGCCGTCCGGCAGCGAGACGAACCGAACCAGCGGCGTCGGCAACTTGGACTGCCAGAGCCGGCGGCCCGTGTAGATGTCGACCGCTCCGAGAATCTGCGTGCGATCGTTGAACGCGAAAAGCCGGCCCCCACAGACTTGCGGCTTCACCCCACGGCCGTAGTCCTTCCACTTGTGGAACCCGTAATCCGGCCCATCGCCGTACCACAACACGGCCAGCGGCGCTTTGACCCGTTCGTCTCGCGAGAAATAGCTGCGCCCGGCGTCGCCGCATTCGTGAGTCCAGTCGGCGGTTCCGGGCAATCGGTCGGGCCGACGCAGCAGGACGAAACCGTCCCGTTCCGAGACTTCGACACCGGCCTGTCGCACGGCCCGCCACCGAGCGGCCAGCCCCTCACCGGAGTCCCCCGTCGCTGACTCGCCTGGCGTTGGCGCGCAGGCGGTGCCGCCGTACGGCCGAAGCAGCCGGCAGAGCCGCTCGGCCGGCATCGTGGCGAGCGGTCCATCCGGCCCGGATCGCTCCGAGAGAATCAAGCTGGCGAGATAAGGAGGGAGCCGCAGCGCGGCCGGATCACCCGTGAAGGTCTCGACGCGCCGGCCGTACAGACCGGCTTGCACGAGTCGCTGCCGCAACCGGCCAACCAAGGCGGCGTCCGAACCGACGGCAATCACACGCAAAGAGGACCGCAGGAGCAGTTCCTCGATCAGCCGGCCTTGCTCCAGCCCCAGCACCAGCGCGTAGCCGTCCCGCACGCCCGTCGCTCTGAGGGCTCGGTCGGCAAGATCGGTCCAGCGATCGGAACGCTCCGCCAGCGGCTTCTTGTCGTCGGCATATCGTTTTGGCTCGCCTCGGTTCGCGCCAAAACAAAGCAACCGGCCGTCGTCGAGCACGACGAAAAGTTTTCCATCCGCGGCCAACAAGCTTGCGTCCAGCTCGTACCGCCACACCACGCGCGGTCGTTCGACAGCGCCGCGCCGCGGGCTCGCCGCTGTTGTTGCCGCCACCGCCGGCAGCTCGACCGCGAACAACGTCTTCCCGACATGCGTGTAAAGTCGATCCGCCGCCTTGATGGACACCCGCGTCGAATCCGCTCCGCCCGCGGCCAGCTTAAGCGGCTCCCAAAGCCGAGGCGCGTCCCAGCGGGCCGGGTGGATCGTCAGGCCGCCGATCTTTTTCTCGTACAATGAAATCCGCGCCCGTCCCAGATCGTACGCGAACAGTCGGCCGCGCTCGACACCGTACGCGATCGCCCCATCAAAAACGGACCGATAGTCACACCCCGGCAAGAACTTGTAGCCGTAGAACGGGCCCTCGAACAGGTCGCGTTTGTTTCCGTTCCAGCCTTCGGGCGCTTCGGGGCCGGCCGCCGCCCAGCGACTGCCGACTTCGCGACCGTCTTCAATGTTGACCACGCCCGCGCGACCAACAAACAGCAGCCGCGCGGACGCCGTCACCCGGGCATCGCCGTTCCGGTAGCCTTGCACGTAGTAGAGCATCCGCCCCGTCCGGGGATCGAAACGCGCAGGCATGGATCGTCCGCTCGGGACAACGAGTTTGCCGTCCACGAACAGGCAGTACCCTTGCGGCGAGATGCCTACGTCGGCTCGCTCGTTGTGATCCACCCGCACACTTTTCAAATACCCGATGTTGTCGTTGACCCACACTCGGCGGCCGCTCTGCGCATCAACCGCTTGCACGAAGACACCCATGGTCGGCCAGAGCCCGACGCCAAAATAGACAACGCCGTCGACCACGACCGGCCCACCGCGCACAGGCCAGAAGGAAATCAGCCGATTGTTGCCCAAGTGGCGGTAATCCGGGCGGTCGTCTGGCACGCCACGGATCTTCCAACGCAGTTTCCCGGAAGCGGCTTCCAGACAGTACAGCCAGCCGTCGTCGGAGCCGACGTAAAGGCCGCCTTGCCACACGACCGGAGCACACCGTACGGGGCCTTCGGTAAAGAATTTCCACAGCTCGCGCCCGGTCGCGGCGTCGAAAGCGGTGACGCTCCCGTCCAGCGGCGAACCGACAAACACCCGGCCATCGGCCACAACCGGTTCGTACGATGTGTCAAACTGCAATCGCGGCTCGATCGGCCAGGCCGTCTCGAAGGCCGGCAACTGGCGCACCCATTGCAGGTGCAGCCCGCTGGGGAGCCGCTCGGCCGTCACACCGCTGCGCTGCGGGTCGTGCCGCCACATGGGCCAATCGGCCGCCGCGCCCGGTGAAATCAGCCCGGACAGAATCCCGACTAAAACCGCCACTGCAGTCACTGCCAACCGGATCCTTTTCATCCCGATCCTCCAACACGAGTCGCTCTCACCGCAACCGGCCTTGCCCACACCGCACAGCAATGCATTTCCCGTTTGCTGTGGGCCAATTCGGTCAGGGCGATTATTCCCAAAGCCGAGTGTCGGAACAAGGCCGATGAAAGTTCTACCTTGGCGGACCACGCCGGTGATCCAAGGCGAAAGGCATCGTGCGTCGATTCGGGAGACGTCGCTGAGTTGGTTGCGGCCGCCAATCGGTATGACAACAATGGCGAGCGACGGCTAGATGCTCGGCCGAAACTTTCCTCGCCCGTCGCGCAAGGTGGAGTGATGCCCAGTTTACGCGGTTCCATGACAGTTCCCGAGGTGCTTTTGGTAGTTGGCCTTCTGCCGATGACAATAACGGTCACCATGCTGGCCACCGCCCGCGCCGCCGAGCCGCGCCGAGCTGCCGATTTGGTTCTCCGCAACGGCCGAGTTGTGACAATGGACCCGGCCTGTCGGGAAGCCCAAGCGATCGCCATTCGTGGCGACCGAATCGCTGCCGTTGGTCCCAATGCCGAGGTGCAACGCTGGATCGGGCCAAGAACCCGCGTAATCGACTTGCGCGGACGGCTGACCATTCCCGGATTCATCGACAGTCACGCCCATTTCGTCGAGCTCGGGCGTTCGAAGCAAATCCTCGATCTGACGACTGCCCGCAGTTACGAGGATATCGTGCTGATGGTGGGCGAGGCTGCGAGCCGGACGCCGGCCGGGCGCTGGATCGTCGGCCGCGGTTGGCATCAGGAAAAATGGGACCGGCCGCCGCAGTCGAACGTCGAAGGCTATCCGACGCATGACGCCTTGAGCCGAGCCGCGCCTGACCACCCCGTCGTGCTCACTCACGGAACCGGCCACATGTGTCTGGCCAACGCCAAAGCGATGCAACTGGCCGGCGTCGACGCGCAAACGAAAGATCCTCCCGGCGGCAAGATCCTGCGCGACGCCCGCGGCCAGCCAACAGGCGTTTTCCGCGAAGAAGCAGCAGGGCTGATCTACCGGGCCAAGGCTCGCACCGAAGCCAGCCGCTCGCCACAGCAAAAACGTCAAGAGCTCGACGAGGCGATCCGGCTGGCGGCGCAGGAGTGTCTCGCCAACGGCGTGACCACCTGCTGCGACGCCGGGGCCTCCTTCGAAGAAATCGAACGGTTCCGCCAATTGGCAGAGCAGGGCGAATTGCCGGTTCGCCTCTGGGTCATGATTGGCGAGTCGAACGCGGAGATCGAAAAACGCATGCCGCAATACCGCATGGTCGGCGTCGGAGGAAACCACCTGACGGTCCGCGCGATCAAGCGGTTTATGGACGGAGCGCTCGGAACGCACGGTGCGTGGATGCTGCAGCCCTATTCTGATCTCCCCAACAGCTCCGGCATGCGCACGATCGACCCGGATGATCTGCGGCGCACTGCCGAATTGGCGATTCGCTACGATCTTCAACTCTGCGTGCACGCGATCGGCGACCGAGCGAACCGCGAAGTGCTGAACTTGTTCGAGGAAGTTTTTCGAGCGCATCCGCAGAAGAGAGATTTCCGTTGGCGCATCGAGCATGCTCAGCACTTGCACCCGGACGACATTCCGCGGTTCGCTCAGCTCGGCGTGATTGCGTCAATGCAAGGCGTACATGCCACGTCGGACGCGCCGTTTGTGGTCAAGCGTCTGGGTGTGCGGCGGGCCCGCGAAGGGGCGTACGCCTGGCGCAGCCTCCTGGATGCCGGAGCGATCATTGCTAACGGCACGGATGCGCCCGTCGAGCGGATCAGCCCGATCGAGTGCTTCTACGCCAGCGTAACGCGCCGACCGCGCGGCAAGGGGCCGTTCTTTGCGCATCAGTGCATGAGCCGCGACGAGGCGCTTCGGTCTTACACTATCGACGCGGCCTACGCGGCTTTCGAAGAAGCGCTGATAGGTTCGCTCACGCCCGGCAAGCTGGCCGACATTGTGGTCTTGTCACGGGATATCCTGACCATCCCCGCCCCGGAAATCCTGAAGACCAAGGTGGTGTACACGATCGTCGGTGGCCAGGTGCTCTATGAGGCCGGGTCGGGATAAATTGCAGGCCGTGGAACTGTCTGCTTGACCGGGCCGGCGGGCTCGACCGAATTTGCGGGAAAGGAGCAGCCATGACCAAGCATTTTCTGATCGTCGCAGCGTCTCTTTGCACCGCGGCCACGGACGCGGCACCCGTGGTTTTCTGGGCATCCGACCCCGTGAGGCCGAACGAGACCGCGTTGGTCGCCGGTGCGGACTTCGGAACCAACCCGATTGTTGAATTGATCGAATTGCCGAACGGCGTGGAGGGTGAGCCGACCGAACCGTTGAGCTGGCCGGCGGGACGGCGTGTTCGCGTGATCCAGCCAGTGCAACCGTCGGCCGAGTCGCTGAAGTTCATCGTACCCGACGATGTGCAGCCCGGAGCGTGGATGGCCCGCGTCCGCACGGACGAGGAGCAAACGAGCGGACCGTTCCGGCTCAACGCGCCGACCGTCTATTGGGTGCAAGGGGACCGTGGCCTGCGCGGAGCCTCGCCGGGCGGGTGGCTGCGGGTGATCGGACGGTGCGTTGGATCGCCGGACACCAACGGCGTGGTCCGTTTGATCCACGAGGACGGACGGCAGGTCATCACCTTGAAGCCGGAAAAGGCTTCGTTATGGTCATTGTCGTTGTCCGTGCCGAAACAGGTGCCCGCCGGCCGTTGGCACGTGTGGGTCCATAACGGAAGGGGCGGTCGTTGGGGATGGTCATCCGCTGGCTTGATTCAGATTGGGCCAAACGAGGCTTGGCCGGACCGTATCTTCAACGTGCGTGATTTCGGAGCGACGGGTCAAGGCACCCCGCGCGATACGCTGGGCATCATCAAGGCACTGCGCGCCGCGGAGAAGTCCGGCGGAGGCGTCGTGTATTTTCCGCGTGGCCGTTATCGATGCGAAACGACGCTGAAGATCCCTCGGCGGGTCGTGCTTCGCGGAGAACGCACCGAGTGGGTCGCGCTGTTCTGGCCGGATACCGACGAGCCGTACGTTTTAGTCCAGGGCGAGGACCACTTCGGACTCGAGAACCTGACGCTGTACGCGAGCAACTACACGCACGTGATCGCGTCTTCGGTCGGGCAACCCACTTCTGGGCACGTGTTTCTGCGGCGGGTCCGGGTGCGGGCCAGCATCTACCGCGGACACCTGAAGCCGGACCAAGTCAACGAACGATTCAAAGCGGCTCTTCGTTTGTCGACCGGCGGTGGCGATACGGTTCGGCTGGGCGGGGCCAACTTGGAAGTGACCGACTGCGACCTTTACGGTTCCGGACGCTGCCTGTTCCTCCAGTTTCCTCGCGGAGCTTACATCGCGCGCAATCGGTTCTACAACGGTCGCTGGGGCTGGTACTGCTTGGCCGGCAGCGACGGGGTGATCTTCGAGGACAATCAAGTGATCGGAGCCGACTTGATGTCGACCGGCGGCGGTATCGACTGTCTGTACGGAGCGGCCTATTCGCGCTACGTTTTGTTTGCCCGCAACACGTTCCGGTTGATGCACGGCTGGGACCGCGAAGCGATGACGACCGATGCCGGATACGGCGCGTACTACGGCCACGTGAAACAGGCAGATGGTCGAACGCTCGTTCTGGCAGACGGCGAAACGAACTGGAAGATTCGCAAGGACTGGGCCGGAGCGGGTGTGTTCATTCTTGGCGGCCGGGGCATGGGGCAGTACCGCGAGATCGCCGACGTCTCCAGCGACGGTCGGACCGTGACCATCGATCGACCTTGGACTGTCCCGCCAGACGCCTCGTCAGTCATCACCATCACCATGATGCAGCGCAACTACCTGTTCATCGACAACCAGTTCGAAGACGCCGGCATCGCCATTCAGTACTACGGCACGTCGATCGATCATGTGGCTGCCGGCAACACGGCGACGCGTGCCGGCGGCTTTTACAACTCGGGCCGCTGGTACCGCCACTACCAGCCGAGCTGGTACTGCCAGTTCCTGGACAACGAAATCCTCGAGGGGAATTGCTACCGGTTCGGCCCGAACAACGCGACGGACGCAGGCCCGTCGTTCCTGGGGACCTTTGGGTTGCAGCGAGAAGGCAATCCCGCGCCGCTCGCGTACTGTTCGGTGCACCGCCGCAACCGGTTGCATAACGGGGCGTTGATTCGTTTGGTCGGCATCAGCGCCGAGCACCCGGGCGTGCGCGACGTGATCTTGGAGAAGAACGTCATCGAGAACTCCCTGGTCGGACTGTCCATCGATCGTGGCTGCATCGGCGTCTGGCAGCGCGACAACCAGTTTCGCAACGTCGAGCGACCGACCCTCGACGGGAAACAACAGGATGCGACGATCCAGAGGCAACGGAAAAGGCTCCTCGAAGAAACCGGACCTGTCGTGCACTTCACTTTCGATGAACCGCCAATCGGCCGGTTCTTGGCTGATGAATCGGGCTACAACTTTGACGCGACAATTCGAGGCCAGTTGCAACTCGTCGAAGGGATTCATGGTCGAGCGGCTCGGTTCGACGGCAAGAGTTACCTGTTCATTCCGGATGACGCCAACCTGCTGCGTTTGCCTCGCGTCACGATCGCCGCGTGGATCCGGCCGGATCAGTTGCGTGGACGCTGGGGCGTGCTGGCCAAGCGAGCGGCCAACCGGACCTGTCCGTTCGTGTTGGCCATCCGCGACGGTCGCGTCTGCTTCGAAGCAGCCGACGCCACCGGCGTCTGGTCTTACAACCTGACGAGCCCACCTGTTCTGAAACAAAACACTTGGAACCACATCGCCGCCACGTGCGAAGAAGGCCGACGGGTCCGGCTCTACTGCAATGGACGGCTCGTCGCGGAGAAAGAAGTTGATCAGCCGCTTTGTGCCGATCCACGGCCGCTGACGATCGGCTTTGAAGCGTGGGGCGGTGCGGAGTCCCGTCCGGATGGGTCCGGTAACTTCCGCGGCCTGATCGACGAAGTCGCCGTGTGGTCCCGTGTGCTAAGCCCGCGGGAAGTCCAGTCGCTGTTTGCCGCGACACCTCGATCCGGGTCGAGCTCGGCACCCTGACCCCGCCGAGTTCGTGGTCCGTTCAACGGCTCGAACGCACGAAGATTCCCGGCAGACGCTGCGTGCCTTCGGTCTCGTGCATCGGGGGTGCGCTGAAGGATCACGCTCCGTCGTGATCGCTGGCGAGCACCCATCGGAGGAAGGCGGCGGAGCGCGTTTCCCCGATGCCCGAAAAACGCGAACATATTCCGCGCTCCGGAGCCAATGAAAGCCTACACCTCCACCTCGGCGACTTCTGGTTCGAACCAACGATAGATGGCCGGAAGAACCAGCAAAGTCAGCAAGCAGGACGTGATGACGCCGCCGATGACCACGGTGGCCAGCGGACGCTGTACCTCGGCTCCCGCGCTGGTCGAAACGGCCATGGGTAAGAAGCCGAGCGCGTCGGTGGTGGCGGTCATCAGAACCGGCCGCAGCCGGTCCATGGCCCCCTGAAAAACCGCTCCTTGCACGTTTAGCCCGCTCTTGCGCAAATGCCGAATGTGTTCGACCAGCACGACGCCGTTCATGACGGCGATGCCGAAAACGGCGATGAAGCCAATCCCGGCCGAGATGGAAAAGGGCATGTCGCGGAGCCACAAGGCCAAGATTCCGCCGGTCGCCGCAATGGGAACATTCAAATAGATCAGCAAGGCCAGACGTCCGGAGTTGAATGTAAGGAACAGCAGGGCGAAGATGAGGAACAATGCGACGGGCACTGCGATGGCCAGCCGTCCGACAGCTTCCTGCAAGTTTTTGAACTGACCGCCCCAGGTGACGTGATAGCCTGGCGGCAGCTCGACTTGCCGGGCCACGGCCTGCTGAGCCTCGGCGACGAACCCGGCTAGATCGCGGCCTCGAACGTTGGCTTCGATCAGCAATCGTCGCTGGATGGCGTCGCGTGTGATCATCGCCGGGCCTTGCGTTTCAGAAATCTCCGCCAGTTGGTCCAAGGGGATCTGCCGGCCCAGCGGATCGGCGATCTTGATATGCGCCAGCGCACCAGGATCGGCTCGCCAGGCCGGATTCAGACGGACCTGCAACGGGAACCGCGGTTGCCCCTCGACGACCTGTCCGACGACATGACCACCAATGACACCGACCGCGTCCAACACGTCGGCCGCGTTGATGCCGTAGCGGGCGATGGCCTGCCGGTTGACTTTGATCTGCAAGTTCGGCAGCCCCGCGATCAACTGAGCGCGCACGTCGGCCGCACCACGGATCTGCCGGACGGCCGCGGCGATTTCGTCGCCTTTTTGTTTCAGGACGTCCAGGTCCGGCCCATAAAGGCTGATGCCGATGTCGGCCCGCACGCCGGCGATCAGTTCTTGAAATCGCAGTTCGATGGGCTGCGAAAAGCTGAACGTGTTCGACGGCACGTAGCGGGTCAGAACCGCGTTTACGATCGAGACGAGCTTTTCCTTGTCGAACTCGAGCCCATGCTCTTCGATCTCCTGAAAGATCTCGTTCGCCCATTCGCGGAGCTCACGTTTTTTCTGTTCCGAGAGGTTTTTCTCGCCCGACAGGTCTTGGTGGACTTGGCAAAGCACTTTGTAGAGCTGGTCCGGGCCGCGAATGGTACTCCAATGGTCCTTGGGCCAATCGATCAAGCCGACCAGTGCCAACGGCCATTCCACCAACGACAGCGACTCGTGCGGCGTCAGCATCACGTAGATGTCGCCGTGTTCGAGCCCTGCCGGATCAGTTGCAATTTCGGCCCGCCCGATTTTCGAAACGACGGTGTCGACTTCGGGAAAGTGTTTCAAAATGCGCTCGATCAGCGTCGTGCTCTCGATGGACTGCTGCAACGAGACGCTCGGCAGCCGCCACGCTTGCAAGGCGATCGCGCCTTCATCCAACTCGGGAATGAACACCGCTCCGAGCGTGGCGGCGATGCCGACACTGGCCACGAAAGCAATTCCCGCCGCCGACAGAGTCCGAACCGGACGATCCATCACCCACCGCACGAGCGGGGCATAACCTTTTTTGCACCACCGAACCAGAAATGCTTCCTGTTCGCTGATCCGTCGGACCAGAAACAGCGATGCCATCACAGGCATGACGGTCACGCCAAGAATCAGGGCTCCAGTCAAAGCCGACATGAAGCTGAACGCCATCGGGCGGAACATTTTGCCCTCGATCCCGTGCAAACTGAGGATCGGGATGAAGACGATGATCACGATGGCTCCGGCGAACAGGATCGGCCGAGCGACCTCTTGAGCGGCCTGGCGGAACACGTCCGCTCGCAAGCGATGTTGATCTCGGTGTTCCCGGAAGAACAGACTGCCGCGGCGAATAATGTTCTCGATCATGACGACCGAGCTGTCGACGATGATGCCGAAGTCGATCGCGCCGAGGCTCATCAGGTTGGCGGACACACCGGCCAGCTTCATCGCGATGAACATGAACAAAGCCGACAGCGGGATCGACGCCGCCACCAACAACCCCGCCCGGAAGTTCCCGACCAGCAGGAAAAGCATCACGATGACCAGGAGCGCTCCGCCGCTGATGTTCTCGGCAACCGTCTTGATCGTTCGGCGAATCAAATCGTTGCGGTCATAGAAGGTATCGATGTAGACGCCCTCGGGCAGCGAAGGTTCGATCTGTCGGATTTTCTCTTTGACCCGGTCCACCACGATGCGGCCGTTTTCGCCGATCAGCATCATGACGATGCCCACAACCGCCTCGCCGCGGCCGTCGCGAGTCACGGCCCCCTGCCGGATCATTGGCGCGAATCGGACGTCGCCGATGTCGCGCACATAGATCGGCGTGCCATCTTCTCGCTGGTCCAGCACGATGTTGGCAACATCGTCCAGATTGTGGATCAAACCCTCGCCGCGCACGATCCGCTGTTCATCGCGGTGGACGATGTATCCGCCGCCGCGGTTCGTGTTGTTGCGCTGTAAGGCTTCGAAGACCTCACTGAGCGAAATGTTGTAGTTCAGCAGCTTATCCGGATCGATCTGGACTTCGTATGTTTTCAACTGGCCGCCAAAGGTGTTGACTTCGACGACGCCTGGGACACTGCGCAACTTGAAAGCGATGTCCCAATCCAAAATCGACCGCAGGTCCATCAGGCTGTAGTCGTAGCCCGGTTTGGCCCGCACCTCGAACTGCAGAATCTCACCCAATCCGGTCGAGATGGGCCCCATTTCCGGACTGCCGAATCCCTCCGGGATGTTTTCGCGCGCTTGCTGCAGCCGTTCGTTGACCAACTGGCGGGCCCAGTAGATGTCGGTCCCCTCCTCGAAAACCACTGTGACGGCTGACAGGCCGAATCGAGTGACCGATCGAATTTCGGTCACTCGCGGCAGACCGCTCATCGCTGCTTCTACCGGGAACGTGATGAACTGCTCGACTTCGACCGGGCCCAGAGCCGGGGCGTTCGTCAGAACTTGCACCTGGATGCTCGTAATGTCCGGAACGGCATCGACCGGCAGCCGCAACATCGACACGGTTCCCAAACCGATGAGCGCGACGACCAGCAAGAGGACGACGAACCGGTTATTCAGCGAAGCCTCGATCAATCGGTTGATCATGGCAAGACGATCCTTTTCTCTCGGGCGCAGGGTTCCTGGACAGAGTGGGACTTAGTGCTGGTGACCGGCCTCGGCCACGCTGGCTCCCAACAGTTCCGATTTCAGCGCGAAGACGCCCTGGACGACCACTTGTTCGCCTTCTTTCAGTCCGTCCAGAATCTCGATCGCTCCGTCCGCCGTACGTCCAACTTTGACCGGGCGGGCTTCATAGACGCCCTCACCGACGGGTACGAAGACTACCGTTTCATCTTCGAGTTCTGTCACGGCCGAAGAAGGCACCTGAAGCACGTCCGGAAAACGGCGGCTGGGCAGTTCAAGCTGCACGAACATACCCGGCTTCAGCAGCCCTTCCGGGTTCGGAGCCAAGGCGCGCATATCGACGGTCCGCGTCTTCTCGTCCACGATTTCACCGGCGTAGAAAACCTTCGCCTCGAACGTCCGCCCAGGATAAGACTGGGAATGAAACTGGATCGTCTTACCAGCCAACTCGCGGAGCAGCGGGAGGTATTTCTCGTAGATGTCGGCTCGGACCCAAACCGTGGAGAAATCGGCGACCGAGAACATCCGCGTTTCCGGATCGACGTGATCCAGCAAGACGATGTCTTTGCCGATCACCACACCGTCAAAAGGCGCCTTGACTTCGTAATGGGAAATGCACTCGCCCTGAACAGCCGGGTCGATGTCTTCGGTGGAGATTTGATGGTAGCCGAGAATGGCGAGTAGTTCGCGGCTGACGGCTTCGGCCGTCTTGGCTTTCTCCAGCTCCTGCCGGGCTGACAGCTCATCTCGTTGCACCTGAAACTTGATCTGCTCAACAGCAGCCCAAAAGGCCGCCTCGGCAGCGTCGCGAGCAGCTTCCGCGTCGATGAAAGACTTGCCGGCCGTGATGCCTTTCTCGGAGAGCTCTTTCAAACGCTTGTAGTCGGCGCGGGCCTTGTAAAGCTGCGAATAGGCCGAAAGCAACCGCTCCCGGTAGTTGCCCATCGGCTTATCTTTGAAACGCACCTGGATTTCCGAAATCGGCACCCCCCGGGACAACTCGGCGATCAGGGCTAAGGTGTTCGTCGCAATCTCATGTTGCCACTTGTGGTTGACTTCGGCCAAGCGCGTTTCGAGCGTGCGCTGGTAAAGGGTCAGTTTCGTTCGGCCGACTTCCTGGCTGTCGATGACGGCCAACACCTGGCCCGCTTTGACCAGATCGCCGAACTGCACGTTCACCTCATGGACCCGGCCCGACACGAGCGGATGGATGTGGCTGATCCGGTCTTCGTTGATGGCCACCTTGCCGGTGACCCGGACCCGGGCAACCAGGTCTTGCCGAGCGACCGGAGCGACTCGGATGCCGGCCGTCTTCCGCTTTTGTTCGGGCATTTCGACGCGGCGCTCGTGTCCTTTCTCGTGGTCATGTCCGTGTTCGCCGTGTTCCTCATGGTCCTCCTCACCCGCATGTTCTTCGCCATGCTCGTCCTTATCCCGGGCTCCGGTCGTGGACGGCGGACCTTGCGGACTCCATTGGGATACGGCGACGTATGTGCCGGCCGCACCAATTCCTGCCGCCACGACTCCGTACCCCAGCAGCAATAGCACAGCCCGGAAACCTTTCTTCCGCGTCGGCGATGCCTCGTTTCCCATCTTTCTTTCCTCCGAACTGATCTTTCTTCCGGTCTCGACTTGCGGGTCCTAGCGGCCGGCCCCGGTGACCGGTCTCAACGCGGTGAGGAGCCGGCGGCCAGAACACTCGGCACGCGGACACGAGCGCACTGGCGCGGCGAAACCGCTACAGGGCCGCGTTTCGTCGTGGGCGTCACAGGGAACCGGCCTGGACGGACACGGCGGAGCGAGGCCGTTCTGACAAATCGCAAATGTTGTTTTGACGTTTTGGTCGAACAAAGAGATCTATGCGCCTTCCGGGGCTCGGCCCGGCAGACGATGCCGTCTGCGCCGTCAGCTTGGCGGTTCGCCGGGTGGCCGCAGGCGTCGGTGAATGTGAACGCGACTGACCGAGTCGCCTCCGGCTTCCCATTAAGCGACCGTTGCCATGCAGCCGTCACCATCGACCGTTTCTTGTCGATGGGAGAACGCCAAGGGGCGATGTGAAAACGCCAAGGATTCGAAAAGCCTGGCGCGCATCACTCCACCGGGACGCATCGAGAAGCGTCGCTTGACAAAAACGCGACGCGGGATCATCAAAGCAGCCAAACTTGAGTCAACGACCGAAAGCGCGTTGACGCCTCGCAATGACTCGCCCAGAGCCCGTGGACGAGCAAGCCATTTCGATTGTCTGTGCCCATCGGTCGGACCCGATCGGGTTCGGTGTAAGTTCGCCGAACCTCTCGCGGCGCCGACAGGCGATTCTTTTGAGAGTCATCCAGAAACCGGCACCGATCCAGGTCGCAAGGAAGCGTATGAGGGCGATGCTGATGGGCCTCCCAGCGCCCACAGTCGGTACACCCTTCCGTCGCTGCCATCTTCACCGTCCAAAGAGCTTCAGCACCGGCACACTTCGAAAAACTGGTTGGCTCGGCCCCGCAAACCTGACGGACTTGCGCGGTCGGTTGGGGACAACAAGCGGGCTTTTCGTGCGCACAGCAACCGAAGACGACGTGAAACGTCGTCGCCACGAAAACGGCAATTGCTGTGACGCGAACTCGCATGAATGATGCTTCCGTGCCGCTGGGTGAGATCAATCGGAGCGGAAATCAGCAGCGAACAGATCTTCTTTGCCAGTAGTATCGCTTCCGGGGGCTAGTTCGGCAACCCCTCGGGGCGAGCCAAACCATCCGAAAGCAGGAAGCCGTCGATCTGAAGCCGGGCCGTCCACCAGTCCCGCAGGGCTTGCAAATAGGCCAAATTGGCTTCGAAGTAAGTTCGTTGGGCCGTCAGCAGGTTCAGGTATCCGAACTCGCCTTGACGGTAGCCCTCCGTGATGAGATGCAGCGTTTCCTTCGCGTCCGGCAGGATTTGTTCCGAATAACGACGGACCTGGGCGGACGCCGTTGCGTAAGCTTGCAGCACCGGAGCTAGTCGGTTCTGCAGGTCCAGCCGAATTCGCTCGACTTCCCACTGAGCGGCCACCAATTCCGCTTCCGCCGATTGGATGTTGCCTTGGTTCCGATCGAAGATCGGCAGCGAAACACCAACTTGGACACTCGCGATCGAGTATTCCGATGCGGCGTCGTAGGCGATACCGGCTTGCGTCTGCAGGTTAGGAATGGGCTCCCGACGCGCGCGTTCCAAAGCCGCCCGCGCCCGCAAGACAGACCGTTCGGCCGCTTGCAGCTCCGGACTCGCCGCCAGCAGTCGTTCCCGGACCTGTCCGACGTCTAGCTCTTGGATCTCAGGGATCAACTCGCCGGCAAGGGGCGTCGGAGGCATGTCGGGCACACCCACAACAGCCGTCAAACGCTGCCACGCCGCCTTCTGCTGCGCCTGAGCGGCAGCCAGAAGAATCCGGGCCCGATTGGCCTCGATGCGGGCCTGAAGCAGGTCCGGACGAGCTGCCTGCTGCGCTTGGAGCATCGCCTTGGCCGCTTCAACGGCTTCCTCACTGATCTTCGCCAGTTCTTCGGCCAGTTTCACAGTGCGCTGAGCCGTCAGCGCCTCGTAAAAGTTAATCCGCACCGCGGTTAGCACTCGATAGCGCTGCGCCTCCAAAAGCTGTTCGGCTCGTTCGACTTCATGCGCGGCCGCGTGTTGGCTCCACTGAAGTTTCCGCGCAACAACGATCTCCTGCCCCAGAAACGCGCCCTGCTGGCCGGAGCGCCCGTCGTTGCCAATCTCCGAGGCGGTGTAGCCGCCGCTCGGATTGGGATACAGCCCCGCTTGCACATATTGCCCATAAGCGGCCTGAACAGCCGCCTGAGCCTGGGCGAGCGTGGGATTGTTTTCCAACGCCATCGTTTCCAGGTCGCCGAGGGTCAGCGGTCCCTTCAGTTCGTCGGTCCGCGATGCTGCCGCGGGCGGAGCGGCGGGGACCGAATAGGCTGCCCGCGATGCCTGAGCCCGCTCGGCCACGGCGTGACGCGTCTGATGATGGGGATCGGTCGCCCGTGAGGCAATCGCACGCGGGGCTGGGGTGGAAGTCGACGAAAGGGTTGTGGTCTGCGTCGGCTTGACGGGATGGCAGATGGGCTGACCGGCGGAAGGGCCTTCTCTCGCGACGGCAGCCGGCTCCTCCGCAGGCGTACTGACTGGGCGGAGAAGAAAAGACGCCATCCCGACGGCCGCCACGAGACCGTAACGGCAAAATGGTCTCATTGCTTGGTTCCTCCTTGTCATTCTCGGCCGAACGGCGACTCCGTCCGGCCCACTGGCCGGGCAGGTTCAAAAGACACGACATTCGGAACGCCGCAGGCGCCCGAAAGACGAGCCCCGTTTTTGAATCCGCCCCCGCAGATGTCCCCGGCCCCAAACCGTCCGGACGTCACGGGACTGCCTTGGCGGCAACGGGTCCCCGTTGCCCACTGCGGCCCCCTCGCCCCCGACCGGCCCGATCCGTCTTCGCCGGATTCTCGAAAGAATGCGGTAAAGCGTTGCGTGGCCGCAGCTTGCGACGTCCACGGCTGTCCCGTGCCGAGTCGGGGCCGTTTCCGCAATGGCGCCACGCTTTGGGCCAGTCGCGTGCAGACCGGTATC
>JAADHY010000078.1:0-5857 GCA_013151585.1 Planctomycetota bacterium | reverse complement strand
CGATTTTATCGACACAACGAGCAGAGGAGCTTCAATCGGCCTGCGGCGCTCTCCGTATGTTCTGGACTGACTTTGGTCTTGTCGGCAGGCGATAGGCAACGTATGATCGGGCTGTCGCGGGTGATTCCGGCACGCCGGAAAGAGCCAATAGAAACGGTGCGGGGCCTTCGGGCGCTGCGCCAACCGTCAAAGCGACAAACCTCGTTCGGTCGCCAGAGGTCGTGACGGTGTTGAGGCAATTGCTCGTGCGACTCGGTTCCGCATAAGTGGGATGGTCCGTGTTTTCCAGTCCCCATTACTGCAGCCAGCTACTCGTCTGACTTCGTCACAGGATCCACCCGATGGTGGCCAAAGCGTTTCACATAGGTGTGATCAGCCTCATCGTCATCGGGATTTTGCTCTGCCCGCTGGCTTGCCTGGAGGAAGCTGCGGGCGAAATGGTCGTCGAGCCTGATGGCCAGGCCGCGGCCGCCCGCCTGCCTCAGCCGCCCGCTTCGCCTCATGGCCATCATCAGTGCGTCTGTGAGGCATTCACCGGATCCGCTCGGTCACCGAAAACCGACCTCGAGCAAGGGTGGCCGGCGGGGACCGTGTCCCCGATGCTTCTGCAGCGGCCAAAAGTCGCCTTACCGAAGCCGTTCTTCTCACCGGCAACGCAAGCCTCTTCTGCTGTCGGCGCCCCCAGCGGTTCGGCGCTGCGACTGTGGCTTCAGTCCCTTTTGCTTTGATCGGCTCCGTCTGAGCTCTCTGCGTCCCCAACCATCATTGGGCGCTTGGTGCTGCGCGCCGATGATCGCGTCGCCTCGGCAGGTTAAGGCTTCCGCTTACCGGAAGCTTTGCGCCGCGAAAGCCGGATCACAATTTAGGAAGACACAAAGCGCGTCTTTCTGACGTGGCTTAACGGAAGGCCCAATTCTTCCGCGGCCAATTTCCGCGATCTAAGCCCGTCGATAGACAACGCCAAAGAGGACCGTTCTCATGGCCGTCAATGAAACCAAGACCGTCGCACCACGCGAGGACAGAGCTTTCCGGAGTTCGCTGGTCCGGCTCGGCAAGCTCTTGATTCCCACACTTGCCATTGCGGGTGGGCTGGTTGCCGCAGCGGCGATCAAAGGGTGGCCTGTTCTCTCGTTAACCACTCGGTCGGAGCAATCTCGCGCGGAAGAGTTCTGCGGCGAGCACGGCGTGCCCGAGTCGCTATGTGTGATTTGTCATCCCGAGTTGAAAGATCGCCTGGAGTGGTGCGGAGAACACGGGCTGCCCGAAGCGCTGTGCGCGCGATGCAATTCGAAACTGCGCGAGACGCTCGCCACCTGCGCGGAGCACGGACTGCCACCTGCTTTCTGTCCCGACTGCCAGCGGACGAAAGCAAGTCCCCACGAAGAGCTGTCCGCCGAAACGACTCCGAAGGCCTTGGACCTCGGCCCGGCACCGCTTCCGAGTCCGGACGGTTCGTCGTCGGAGAAGCCAGTCGAGTTGTGCAAAGATGAGCTGCCGATGGTCAAGCTGGCGTCGCCTCAAACCGTGCGGAACGCAGGCGTGCAAGTTGTGGCGGTCGGCGCGCGCCTTTTGGATCCCCACGTGACCTGCAACGGACGGGCGGAGTTCCAGCAGAACCGATTCGCCTTCGTCCGGCCACGAGTCGAGGGCGTGGTGACCGATGTGCGTGTGGATGTCGGCGATTCGGTTAAACAGGGCGAAGTCATGGCCGTCGTCGATTCCGTTCAGCTCGGTGAGGCGAAAGCTGATTTTCTAGCTTCCCTGGCTTTGCTCGATCTGGCCCGACAGAACTATGACCGGCTGAAACGGCTGGCCGACAAACAAATCGTCGCGGGCAAGCTGATGATCGAGGCCGAGACGCGGCTCCGTGAGGCTCAGATCAGCGTCAATCGGGCCCGCCAGCGGCTGCTCAACTTGCGGATCAGCGACGGCGAAATCGAACGATTCGCTCGCGAGCGCGACACCTCCTCGCTATTGCCCATTACCGCACCACGCGACGGCGTTGTGGTTCGCCGCTCAGTGGCGGTTGGCGAGGCCGTTGTGCCCACCTCCGAGCTGTTCGCCGTGGCTGACTTGACCACCATGTGGGTCTACCTGGACCTTTACGAGCAAGACTCGCGTTTGGTCCGCGTCGGTCAGCCGGTCCGGTTTCGAGTCGATAGCCTGCCCGGCGTGAGCTTCGATGGGGAAGTTACCTGGGTCAGCCCGGAGGTGAACCCACAGACCCGGACGATTCGCGTTCGCGCAGAGGTGCAGAACCGCGACGGACTGCTGCGGGCGGGCATGTACGGCGTCGGCGTGATTCAAACGGACGCCCCATCGCAAGCTTTGGTCGTGCCCAAAACGGCCGTGCAATGGCACGAGCGCCAGCCAGTGGTGTTTGTAAAAAGAGGCGAGACGTTGTTCGAGCCACGTCGCATCGTACTCGGCCGCAAAGCCGGCCCTTTCTGGGAAGTCGTCGAAGGGCTCCAACCCGGCGAGCCGGTCGTCACCACCGGCAGCTTTCTGCTGAAAACGGAACTGATGAAAGGATCGATCGGAGCGGGATGCTGCGAATGAGCGGCAGGGGAAGCGGAGAGCGGAGAGCAGAGAGCGGCGACGGGCTGCCGACAAGGGTCTGCTACCGAAAGATTACAAATTGACAACTGTCAATTGCAAATTGCAAATTGAGAATTGCAAATTGAAAATTGATCAGTCACTAATCTTCTCTGGAACATTGCAGGCGCACTGTCCGTGCCAGTCCGTGTTGGTCAGTGCTGGAGGAGGAGTCGTGAAACCCGAAGATCTGTCCGAGAGACTGCTCGTATTTGCAGCCCGAATCGGGAAGGTGGTTGATGCCTTGCCCGATACTCGCCTCGGGCGACATATCTCTGGCCAACTGGTCCGCTGCGGAACATCCCCAGGGCCGAATTACGAAGAAGGCTGCGCGGCAGAGAGCCGGAAGGATTTCGTTCACAAGCTAAGCATCTGTTTGAAAGAGCTGCGGGAATGCCGCTTTTGGCTCCGGCTCATAGTCGAAAGCGAGCTGCTGCCTCAACAAAAGATGCGAGGCCTTTTAGATGAATGTACACAACTCTGCAAGATCGTGGCACGATCGATCGTGACCGCGAAAGCCAGAAACACGACAGGACGAAAGAAGCGAACGTAAAAGCTCGCATCGGTTAGTGTCCAGACATCGCAAGAGCGTCGCAGTGCAGGACACAATTTTCAATTTGCAATTGCCAATTTGCAATTTGCAATGCCCTTAGCTCCGAAACGTTGACCCCTAAACCAACTATGATCAACAACCTCATCTCCTTCAGCCTCGAAAACCGTTTCCTCGTTCTTTTGCTGACCGGCTTGTTGGTCGCGGCGGGGATTGTCTCGTTGCAGCATCTGCCCATCGATGCTTTTCCCGACACCACGCCGGTCATGGTCCAGATCAACACGGTGGCGCCGGCGCTGAACCCGGAAGAGGTCGAAGCGCAGATCACCTTTCCGATCGAACAGGCTATCGGCGGGCTGCCAGGGCTGAAACAAGTTCGTTCGATTTCGAAGTTCGGGCTCTCACAGGTGACCGTGTTGTTCGAAGACCGCATGGACATCCTGCGGGCTCGCCAACTGGTCAGCGAGCGGCTGGGGACGGTCGAGCTGCCCGAGATGCCCGGTGTCGGCCGGCCGGAACTGGGACCGATCGCGACCGGGCTGGGCGAAGTCTATCACTACATCCTTACGAGCGACCGGCACAGCCTGACCGAGCTGCGAACCTTTCACGACTGGATCGTGAAAGTGCAACTGCGCACGGTCCCGGGCGTGGCTGAAGTCAACAGTTGGGGTGGGTTCGAAAAGCAGTATCACGTGTTGGTCGATCCGGCGCTGCTGGTCAAGTACGACCTGACGCTGGGCGACGTGATCCGTGCTCTTCGAGCCAACAACGCCAACGTCGGCGGCGGGAACATCGAACAAGGCGGCGAGATTCATTTGGTTCAAGGGGTGGGGCTGGTTACGGACGAGGACCAGATCGCGGACATCGTCATCAAAGCCCACGAAGGCGTGCCCGTGCGCATTCGCGATGTGGCTCAGGTGCGCATTGGACATGAAATCCGTCGCGGCGGCGTCACCGCCTTTGGGCGCGGTGAGGCGGTACTCGGCCTCGGCTTCATGCTCATGGGCGAGAACAGCCGCGAGGTGACCGAACGGCTCCGGGACAAGATGGAAGAGATCAAGCTAACGCTGCCCGAAGGGGTCGAAGTACACGAGGTCTACGCGCGCACGGACCTGGTCGATGCCGTGCTGGACACGGCTCGGCACAACCTGTTCTACGGAGCGATCCTGGTCGTGGCCGCCCTGTTTGTGCTCGGCGGTGGCCTGCGCGCGGGCCTGATCGTGGCCGCGGCCGTGCCGCTCTCGTTCCTCTTTGCCGGCAATTTGATGATCGCCGCTGGAATCGCCGGCAGCTTGATGAGCCTGGGAGCCATCGACTTCGGCATCCTCGTCGATAGCTCGGTCATCATGGTCGAGAATTCCGTGCGGCATTTGGCCCGGAACCGCGAGGGCCGATCTGTAATCGATGTGGTGCGCGAAGCGAGCATCGAAGTACGCAAGCCAACCATGTTCGGCGAGGCGATCATCATGATCGTCTACCTGCCGATCCTGACGCTGACGGGCATCGAAGGCAAACTGTTCCGGCCGATGGCGCTGGTCGTCCTGTTCGCGCTACTCGGTTCGCTGATCCTGTCGCTGACGTTGATGCCGGTGCTCGCCAGCCTGCTGCTGCCACGCCGGCCGCGCGAGCGGGACCCGTGGATCGTACGGTTCGGCCAAGCCTTTTACCGGCCACTGCTGGAGTGGGCCTTGCACAACCGCGCGGCCGTGCTGCTCATCGCCGCCTCGGTCCTGGGACTGGCCGGCGTCATGGCGACTGAATTGGGGACGGAGTTCATCCCGCGACTGAGCGAACAGTCGATCGTGGTCAACACCGTGCGGCTAGCCAGCGTGTCGTTGGAGGAGTCGCTGCGATACGCAACACAAATGGAACGCATCCTGCTGCGAGAGTTCCCAGACGAGATCGCACACGTCTGGTCGCGTACGGGCACGGCTGAAGTCGCGACCGACCCGATGGGGCTGGAGCTGACCGACATTTTCATCACCCTGAAACCGCGCGAGCAATGGCAGCGAGCGGCGACGCAGGAAGAATTGGTCCGGCAGATGCAAGCCGCCTTGCGCGACTTGCCCGGCACGCGCGTGCTGTTCACTCAGCCGATCGAAATGCGCATGAACGAGATGATCGCCGGCATCCGCGCGGACGTGGGGGTTAAGATTTTCGGCGATGAGTTCGACAAGCTGGTCGAGTTGTCCGAGCAGGTGGCCGACGCGCTGCGGGACATTCCCGGTGCGGCCGACGTCTCGCCGGACCAGATCACCGGCCTGCCGACACTGCGGATCACCATCGACCAGCAGGCGATCTCGCGCCACGGCGTGCCGCGTCAGGCGGTGCTTGAGGCGATCCAAGCGATCGGGACCCTGAAAGTCGGCGAGATTCGTCAGGGCCAGATGCGGTTTCCGCTGGTCGTGCGCTTGACCGAAGAGTACCGCGACGATCCGGACTCGGTCGGCCGTATCCTGATCCCCACCGTCGACGGCCGCCAGCTCTTGCTCTCGCAGTTGGCCAAGATCGAGCGGGTCGAAGGGCCGTCGACGATCTATCGGGAATGGGCCAAGCGGCGAGTGCTGGTCCAATGCAACGTACGGGGTCGCGACGTCGGTTCGTTCGTCGCCGAAGCGCAGCGCCGGATCGAGGAGCTGGTGCAATCGTGGCCGCCCGGCTATTACGTCACCTGGGGCGGCCAGTTCGAACACATGCAGCAGGCGCAGCGGC
>JAADHY010000428.1 GCA_013151585.1 Planctomycetota bacterium | reverse complement strand
GGAACAAATCACGGGCAAACAACCCATCACGCACAAAACGGACCTTTACGCCTTGGGATGTGTTTTGTTCGAGATGCTCACCGGCCGCACGCCCTACCACGGCGAGTCACAGGCCGAGATGCTTTTCCAGCACGTCCAAGGAGAAATTCCTCGCATTTCCGAGTTTGTTGACGATTGCCCCGAGCCTTTGGAAGAACTGGTCCGCCAGCTTTTGGAAAAGGATCCGGACAAGCGTCCCCACGATGCCGCCTTCGTTCTCTATCGGCTGAACGAGGTCAAAAACCAGATCGAGTCGGCCATCCGGGCGGATACGGACCACAAGGCGGTCAAAACGATTGAAGACGTCCACCCGGAACTGACAAAGATCATCGACCAGAAAAAGGCCAGCCCAAAAAAGAAGAAAAAGAAACGCCGAAAGCGGAAGGAAGGCCCCTTCTACGAGCAGACTTGGTTCCTCGCTTCGTGTCTGGTTCTTTTGATCGGCGTCATTGCTTGGTCTTTATGGCCCCCTAGCGAGAAAGAGCTGTTTTTGGAAGCCCAGAAGCTGATGGAGACCGACGATCCCGTTCAATGGCAAGAGGCCAAAGAGCGGTATCTAGAACCGCTTCTTGAGCGTTATCCCGACGGCGAGTACGCGCAACGGTCCAAGGAGTACCTGGATAAGATCGCGATGCACTTGGCCAAGCGGCGCGCGATCACGGACGCCCGGCTGGGTCGTGAACCGAAAACGGAAGCCGAACGGCATTTCATCGACGCGTGGAGGTTCGAGCAATTCGGTGACCGGGTGACGGCCATCGAGAAATATCGGAGCTTGATTGAGCTGTTTAAGGATCGGCCGGAAGACCGGGCTTACGTGGCCTTGGCGCGTCAGCAGATCGCGTCGATCGAGGCGGCCGGCGACCAAGAGGATAACCGCGTTGAGATCATCAACCAAGCATTGGAGCGCGCGGACAAGCTGTTTGAGGAAGGAAAAGTTCTGGAAGCCCGGAAGATCTGGAACAGCATCATTACGCTTTACGCGTCCAACTTGGAGTTTGAGCCGCAAGTGAAGCGGGCGCGAGCCCGGCTGAGCGGACGCGACGAGGAGACCGCCGAGAAATCACCAGTCCCAGGCAAAGAGGCGGCCCCCGAAGCGCAGAAAGAGCCCCGGTAGTGTCCCCGCCTCAGATGATATGCACATCGCGCAACCATCTTGCCGGTTGACGTTTTCAGTCCGGCGGTCAGGCCGGAGCGCTCAACCCACATTGGTTGCGACCGCTCAGCAACGTGAGGTCAGTGGACCGACCCGTCATCCCGCTTGACGCCGTATTTCCGATGGCTGCGGGCGCTCCGGCAACGGGACCGTCTGAACTGGCACGCGCAGCTCGGCGGAGCGGGAACGAAGCACCCAACAGCTCGTCAGAAAAGCCGCCACGGTGCACCAAGTCAGAGCCCCATAGGCGAGCAGCGTATTGGCCAGCGGGCGACCGATCAGGTCTTTCGCTCCGAACGTGCTCAGCGCAATCGTCAGACTGATCAAAACGAGGACCGGCAGAGAGCGGCGACGATAAAAGAAATCGACTAGGCAGTACGTCACCGGAACCAGCAGGGCGCAAAAGTGGTGCTTGCTGGACATCGGGGAAAGAAGCAACATGCCGCAAAGGATCAGCCCCCCTTCCCCCAACCGGTGGAAGGTCCGTTCGCGTGGAGGCAGACCCGCGGAAAGACTCGGCCGGGTGAACCACAGCAGCAACCCAACGAAAGCAAGTTGCAATGCCAACGTGGTAGCCTTCAAAGTCGGCGGTGCCGGGTTCCAAAGACTCACGTCGAAACGCCGTTCAGTGACCTGTTCGTCGGGAATGGGAGTCGACAGCCGAGACAGTGTGCCGGTGAGGCTTTGATTCAGGTAGTCCCACGATCGCCAAGCAGATTGAACGTCCGGCGCCGCGCCGACTTGCACTTTGGAAACGAAGGTTTCGTACCAAGCCATTCCCCAAAGGCGGCCATCATTGCGGGGGAAGACGGCGTCGGTCATGAGCGTCGCGACGGCGGCCGTCAGAATCAGCGCCGCGGCGGCTCGAAACCGACGTTGAATAACGAACACTGGCAGGAAAAGTAGCGGGGTCGCTTTGCAAGCCGCGGCCAGTCCCGCCCAAAACCCCGGCAGCCAACGCTTCGGAACATCCCAAGTTGCGATAGCCAGCAGCGCCAGCAGGAACACGACCAAATCGTGTGCCTGGTATTCGACCGGCGAGATCGCATGTCGGCCAGCCAGCAGGACGATCAGCGCAATCAAGAGCAGACGCCGTCGATCGAGCCGCTTGCTGCCCTTTGAATCGGCGGCATCTGAGGCGACCGGAGGTGCGTCTGCGCTTGTCGGCTGCAGTGGTTTCCGGCCCGACGATCGGGACCGGCGCATCGCCGGTTCAGCCATCCGAGCGATCAGCAGGCAGCTCGCCCCCAACATCGTGATGTTGCAGAAGTACCAGATGCTGCGGCAAGCGAATTCAGGTAGGAAACAGATCGGCATGAACGGGACGGCGAAAAACGGCGGATACGTGAATGGCCCCCGTTCGACTCGGTAGATTTCCGTGCCCGCGAGCATCCGGCGCGCCCCGAGCACATAGCATCGCAAATCGCCCATCCGGCCTCGCGTGAAAGACAGGCCGATCGAAAGGGCTACCGTGATCGCAACAAAAAGCAACAGCGGCTTCCGGCGCAGCCGTACGGTTCCCGTCGATTCCGTTCTCATGATCGTGCGGCTCCTTCCAGGAAAGGACGGGGAGAACTGTACGTTTCGGCGAGCGGCGTGTCCAGAGCAAACGGTTCCCCCCAACTTATCCTTCCCACAGCCGAATCCGTGGCTCAGCTCTTCCTCGGCCGCATTCACTGCGATTCCGCTCCGGACAAGTCGATACTGAGCATCGGGACTTGAAAGTACCCCATGGCGGCATGGGCGACGTCGATGCGGTAGATCGGATCCCGCATCAGGCAGACATGACGGCTGCGGGCCGGAATCGTGGTGGTGTAGATTCGCAGTTCGCCCGGCACACTCGTGATAATCTCTTCTCGCCAGTCGCCCAGGATGTCCGCGATCGCTGCGACGCTGCCGTCAATCCGCGGTTCGATGTCCGAACCGCCATAGTTGCGAATGCGCCGGCCCAGCAGTAGCTCCCGCTGCGGATCGGCATCCCAGTGGACGGTCAACGCTCCGAACCCACCCAGGTTGTCTTTGCTGATCACTTGGCCTTTGCAACTCCAAAGACGCGACCAGGCGTACCGTTTCTGTTGGTTTGTATCGGCGCTGTAGCACTCGCAGCCGGCATAGCGGGCGTCGATATCGCTGCACATGCCGCGGCTGTGGACGTGCCGGGTGTAGCCCTGATAGCCCCAAAGAATCTTGCCCGTCGCCGCATCCACCAAGCACATGCCGTTGGCTTTTTTCTGACGCGTCTCGATGCCGTAATAGATTTCCAGCCCCGGTCGCTCTGGGTCGATTTCCCCCACGTAGCAGTGATCGGGATGCCCGAGACCCGTCGTCCAAAGCTCTTTGCCGTTATCGTCGATGACGGCCGAACCGATAATCACCTCGTCCTTGCCGTCTCCGTCGACATCGGCCGAGTGCATCCAGTGAGCGCCCTGGCCCTGGTACTCGCGGCCAAGCTTTGTGTTGTCCCACCGCCAGACTTGGCGGAGCGTCTTCCCATCGAACCGATAGGCGATCACGATGATCAGGCTGTATGTTCCCCGTTCAACGATCAAGTGAGGGTGACGGCCATCCAAGTACGCCACGCCCAGTTGATTTCGCGAAGAATAGTTGTATCCACGCTCGCCGTGGCGGTCGTAAAACGGTTTACGGCTGGGCCAGTCGATCCGCGTGAGGGGCCGGCCGGTCAGGCCGTCGAGAATGGTCAGATACTCCGGCCCGCTCCGGACGCGGCCGTCCGGATCTCGCGGGTCACCTTCGCCCGTCTTCACCGCGACTTCCGCCTTCCCGTCGCCGTCGAAATCGTAGACGACGTAAGGGGAGTACCAAATACCCCGCTCAATGGCCCACCCCAGATCATATCGCCACAGGAATCGGCCGGAGCCGGTATAAGCTTCCAGCTTGTACGTGTCAGGACTCGGCTTCCAATACTTGATGTAAGGATCGATGTTGGCGTTAGGCTGCTTGATCACAAAATCGTACCGTCCGTCGCCGTCCAGATCGGCGATCCCGACTTTTTGAAACGTCGTGTCTTTGCCCCGCAGCTTCATACGCAGATACGGACGCTTACCTGGGCCGGTTACGACTCGCACAGGCGGCGACGCCTTCGTCTCCTTACCGGCCACCATCGGCCGCACGAACCAGGACGACAGGCCGATCTGCGTCACCGATCGATCGACAAAATCGGTGGTCTGGCGGACCGGCTTGGGTGTCACTCGCACCACGTCCGCGCGACCCGCTGTCTGCCGGTAAACGTGGAAGGCGACGTCCGGCGGGTCGGTTTCCAACAGTCGCCAACTGAGGTAAACGCCCCCGTCCGGTAGCGCTCGAGCGATCAGGCCGCGATCGAGCTTCTCAAGTTGCCGGTTGGTTGCCACGGCTACGGTTGCCGAAACAGCCCCGACGGCCGCGAGTTTCCCGTCGGACCGCGGCTCGCTTCGAGCAATTGACGTGCTAGCTGCAATTACCACGACCGCGGCCAGCGACAATGCGACCGCCCAGTCCCTGTTGCCCTTGACGCGAGATCTCATTAGATCATCTCCTTGGTTTGGAAGCTTGCGCCGTCACCACGGCCCGTCAACTGGGGAACTCACACTGCGAGAATGTCTGAGCAGACGACCTTGGCCTATCTCGTCGCTGCCGTGCCGCTCCGGACCGCCAACTGCTTGCGCAGCCAACCCGGCCGATCCGTTGTGATCGAATCGACTCCGAGCGTTTGAAACCGACGAGCTAATGATACCTCGTTGATCGTCCAAGCGTGGAACTCGAAACCCCCGTCCCGCAAAGCCTGCACGAACCGTTCGTTGACAACGTCGGGATTGGCGTGTGTGTCCAATCCATGGGCCCGCGTGCGGCGAAGAGTTGCCAAAACCTGCTCCAAGCTCGGGGACCAGCGGCCCGTCTGCTTGTCCCGTTTGTATCCGGCCAGCCAATAGACTTTGATGGTCGGAATCAGCCGACGTGTTTCGACGACAACCTTTTCGTCAAAGGCAATCACGACGGTCTGTTCGGGCTGAAGCCGCGACGCGGCCAAGGCCTGTTTCAGCCGCGGCAGAATCTCCGGCCCGCATTTGATCTCGATGAAAATCTTCTTGCCGTCCGGTACGGTGTCCAGAACTTCCTTCAGCGTGGGAATGCGCTCTCCGCGAAAACGATCTCCCTTCCATGCTCCGACGTCCAACCGGCGTAGCTCGGCCAGCGTACTGTCCCGCACGACGAGTTTCACTCCTGCCGTCCGTTCGGTGTCTGAGTCGTGGATGCACACGATGCGGCCGTCGCGCGTCAAGTAGAAATCACCTTCGATGCCATCAGCTCCTCTGGCCCACGCCAATCGGAAAGCGGCCAGCGTGTTCTCCGGCGCCTCGTGTGACGCACCGCGATGCGCAATGATCTGCTGCGCTGCAATGGGCTGACCACTGACCAGCAGGACGACCAGCAGCAAAACCTTCAGGCCAGACGGAAACAGCAATCGACGCCGCCGGCCGCCGACCGCCTGCCCATCGACCGCTTCTCGTTTCGCTGCGACCGCAGTCGCCCCCGTGGTCAACCCGAGCCCACCGAGAAGCGTAGCTCCCGGAAGCCGTTTCCTGGATTCTCGGTTGATGCCGCGCTGTCCCGCTTTTGACACGGCGATCCTCAGCATGCGTGCTCCTTTCCTCTGGGCTTGTGGCTTGCTCCCTGTTGCCAATCCGCCCTAGTATCCGCACCAGAAGGCCACACTGCAACGGTTCGGCAACGACCGAGTTCCCCAAACGATCGTGAATGGCCAAAGTTCGTGAGGATAGAGCACGCTGGGGCAGACAGACTGGTTCAGGCGGACGCTGTTCAGACAAAGGAGCGACCACGTGACCGATCCGCAATGGGAACTGCTGCTTCGAATCATCAACGGCGAGCGTCTGGAACGGCCGGCGGTCGGTTTTCTGGTCGACGGGCCGTGGGTCGCGGGGATCAACGGCATCGACTTGATGGACTACTTCACCGACGGCCGTCTGTGGTTGGAAGCCAACCTGACCGCCGTGCGCCAGTTCCCCGACGTGCTTTGGTTGCCCGGTTTCTGGGCCGAATTCGGCATGATCAGCAATCCGCCGTCGTTTGGGACAAAATGCATCTGGCCGGAAAAGGGGTTCCCAACGTGTGAACCGGTGATTGGCAGCCTGGACCAGATCGATTCTCTCAAACGTCCCAACGTTCGCACCGACGGTTTGCTGCCGTTTCTCCTTCGGCGGATGAAGCAAAACCAAGAGGCCATCGAACAAGCCGGCCATCGGATTCGCTTCGCCACGTCTCACGGACCGCTCACGATCGCTTCTTACCTGGTGGGACACACCGAGTTCCTGATGGGACTGCGCACCGACCGGGAAGCCTGTCATCGACTGATCGGGCTCGTGACTGATTTCATCTGTGATTGGTTGGCCGTGCAGAAAGAAACCTTTGCCTCGATCGACGGCATTCTGGTGCTGGAAGACTTGATGGGATTCATCGGGGAAGACGACTTCCGGGAGTTCGCTTTGCCCTACGCCCAACGGATTTTCGCCGCGCTGGACGTTTCGGTTCGCTTCTTGCACAACGACGCCTACGGCTTAGTGACGGCTCGCTATCTGAAGCAAATGAACGTCAATCTTTTCAACTTTTCGTTCGAGCATCCCATCGACGAAGTGCGGCGTCTGGCGGGTGAGGAGGTCACGCTGATGGGCAACGTTCCGCCACGCGACGTCTTGGCTCAAGGTTCCTGCGACGACATCCAGCGCAGCGTGACCGAACTGCTTCATCGCGTGCCGGACACACGCCGGCTGATCGTCTCGGCCGGCGGTTTCACGCCGCCTCAGTTCACGTCGGAGAAGATCGCGGCCTTTTGCCAGGCCGTCGCCGGCGAGGTTTGAAAGTACACCCGGCCGACGCGCGTTGGCCGTCGGTTCCTTCTTCTGAGTTTTCCGGGCGGCTGCGTTGGGACGTCCTTGAAATTGTACGGCCATCCGTTATAGTGGACACCATACGCGGCGGAGCGACGGTGTGGAAACGGCGAGTTAGGAACGAGACTCGGAAATGCTCTCGTCTGTGGAAAAACACGAGGCCGATGTGGCCGAGGCGGCTCAGCGGTTGGCTCGACGGATTCGCGAGCTGCGGCAACAGCATGGCTGGTCGTTGGCCGAGCTGGCGGACGTTTCGGGCGTCAGCCGTTCGATGCTGAGCCAGATCGAGCGGAATGAAGCCAGCCCGACCTTCAACGTGGCCTATCGCATTGCAAAAGCGTTTGGTATGTCGCTGGGTGAGCTGGTTCAGGCACCGGACGAGCCGGCCGGGATCGAGGTGATCCGAGCGGACGACGAAAGTTACCACTTCCGTAAAGACGACACCTGCTCGGTGCGGACCTTGTTTCCGCTGCGGCTGGAAAAGGATGTGGAATTCTACGAGGTCAAGCTGCGACCGGGACACGCCCTGCGCAGCGAGCCGCACTTGGAAGGCACACGTGAGTTCTTGACGGTGCACAAAGGGCGGATTCAAATCCAGTCGGGCGGGCATTCGGCGGTGCTCGGGCCGGGCGATTCGGGCCATTATCGAGCCGACGTGCCACACGCGATTGAGAACGTCGGTCGGGGGGATGCGGTCGCGTTTTTGGTCGCCGTTTACCGGCGCTGACGGCGGCGAACGAACGTGCCGGCCATCCTGGCCGCGGCCATGCGTTCGTGCCGGTCCGTGCTCGTCCGTATCCGCGTTCAAGAATCAAGGAGAAACATCCATGGCCGAAACGATGAAGGCTCTAGTGAAGTCGAAGCGGGAGCCGGGTTTGTGGTTGCAAGAAGTGCCCGTCCCGGAGATCGGCATCAACGATGTGCTGATCAAGGTCTTGCGGACCGGCATCTGTGGAACGGACCTGCACATTTACAACTGGGACGCTTGGGCGCAAAAGACGATCCCTGTGCCGCTTGTGATTGGACATGAATTCGTTGGCGAGATCATTGCGGTCGGCTCGAACGTCCACGACTTTCAACCGGGCGACATCGTCAGCGGTGAGGGCCACGTCGTTTGCGGCCGCTGCCGCAATTGCATGGCGGGCCGCCGACACCTCTGTGCGGATACCAAGGGCATCGGAGTGAACCGGCCTGGCGCTTTCGCCGAATATCTGGTGCTGCCTCAGACGAACGTGTGGTATCATGACCGCAGCATCCCGCGAGACATCCAGGCGATTTTCGATCCTTTCGGGAATGCCGTGCATACGGCGTTGTCTTTCCCGGTGCTTGGCGAGGACGTTTTGATCACGGGAGCCGGCCCCATCGGCTTGATGGCCGCGGCGATCGTGAAGTACGCGGGGGCTCGATACACGGTCATCACGGATGTGAACCCCTATCGGCTGGAGCTGGCGAAGAAGATCGGTGTGACGCGTATCGTCGATGCCAGTAAGGAACGGCTCCGGGATGTCCAGAAAGAACTCGGCATGCTGGAAGGCTTCGATGTCGGGCTGGAGATGTCCGGGTCGCCGGAAGCCTTTGACGAAATGCTGGCCAACATGTGCCACGGCGGCAAGATCGCCATGCTCGGCATCCCGAACAAGAAGATGGCTATCGACTGGAATACGGTCGTTTTTAATATGCTGACCATCAAAGGCATCTACGGTCGCGAGATGTACGAGACTTGGTACAAGATGACGGTGATGCTTCAAGGCGGACTGGACATCTCGCCGGTCATCACACATCGCTTTCATTACACGGAGTTCGAGAAGGGCTTCGAGGTGATGCGAACGGGCCACTGCGGGAAGGTCATCCTGACGTGGAATGAGGGATGAGGAGCGGTTGGATTGCAGGTTCGGTTTCTGGGAGAAACCCGGCCTGTTCCCGCGACGAACGGACGAGGGACAGCCATGTTTGGAAAAATGAGAGAGCACTTACAGGCGGAGCTGGAGCAGATTCGGCAATCCGGCTTGTACAAAGCGGAGCGGGTGATCGCGTCGCCGCAGCGAGCGCACATCCGGACCATTGACCGCGAAGACGTGTTGAACATGTGCGCGAACAACTATTTGGGCCTGGCGGATCATCCGGAGGTGATCGCCGCGGCGCACGAGGCGCTCGACCGATGGGGCTACGGGCTTTCGAGCGTGCGGTTTATTTGCGGCACGCAGCAGTTGCACAAGCAGCTCGAAGCGGCGATCAGCCAATTCCTCGGCACCGAAGACACGATCCTTTACTCATCATGTTTTGATGCCAACGGCGGATTGTTCGAGACGTTGCTTGGACCGGAAGACGCGGTGTTGTCCGACCAGCTCAATCACGCGTCCATCATCGACGGGATTCGGCTTTGTAAAGCCCGTCGCTATCGCTACGCCAACAGCGACATGGCCGACCTGGACGCAAAGCTGAAGGAAGCCGTTGCGGACGGTAGCCGATTTCGGCTGATTGCCACCGATGGCGTCTTCTCGATGGACGGCTATGTGGCTCGGTTGGCCGACATCTGCGAGTTAGCCGACAAGTACGAAGCGCTGGTCATGATCGACGACTCGCACGCCGTCGGCTTCATGGGCGAGAACGGCCGGGGCACGCACGAGTACTGCGGCGTCATGGATCGCGTGGACATCATCACTGGAACACTGGGAAAAGCCTTGGGCGGCGCGTCGGGTGGATACACCTCGGGACGCAAAGAGATCATCGAGATGCTGCGGCAGCGGTCGCGGCCGTATCTGTTTTCGAACACGTTGGCTCCGCCGATTTGTGGAGCGTCGTTGAAGGCGCTGGAGCTGATCAGCCGCTCGGCCGACCTCCGCAACAAACTGATGGACAATACGCGATTTTTCCGAGACGCGATGACCGCTCGCGGGTTTGATATTCTGCCTGGTGAGCATCCCATCGTGCCGATCATGCTCTATGATGCCGCCCTGGCGACCAAGTTCGCCGACGCCATGCTGGAGCGGGGAGTGTATGTGATCGGTTTTTCCTACCCGGTCGTGCCGAAAGGACAGGCACGCATCCGCGTCCAGATTTCGGCCGCTCACAGCCGCGACGACTTGCAATACGCCATCGACATGTTTTCGGCCGTGAAAGCCGAGTTGGGCGTGTGACGCCCTTTCGGGCCGAAGACTCCGTCACCTTATGCCAACGAACTTCCAGCTCCGTAGGCCGTTCCATGCTGCGACTGAACGACGTGGAAATCGAAGACACGTTCGCCGAGGCCTTCTCGGTTGCAGCGGCTCGCGTGCTGATCACAGCCGAGACGGCCCGATGGGCTCGTGTCGCGGCCATCGAGATGACCGGTTACGGGACCAGCGTCATCGGGTGTGACGCCGAAGCGGGCCTCGAGAGCCAGCTCGATCCGGCCGAGACACCCGACGGCCGGCCGGGCGTCAGCGTTTTACTGTTCGCATTCAGCCGCGATGCGTTGGCTCAGGCGGTCACGAATCGGGTCGGCCAATGCGTGTTGACGTGTCCTACGACAGCGTGCTACAACGGCCTCCCGGACGTGGCCCCGGAGAAGCAGATTCCTGTCGGCGGCCGGCTTCGCTATTTCGGAGACGGCTTCCAGATCTCGAAAAAACTCGGGACACGCCGTCTGTGGCGGATTCCGGTGATGGACGGCGAGTTTGTTTGCGAGGAGCGGTTCGGCACGGTGCGAGCCGTGGCCGGCGGGAACTTGCTGATCGGCGGAGTCGACCAAGGAGCGGCCCTGGCCGCGGCCGAAGCAGCGGTGTCGGCCATTGAGCCGCTTTCGGGCGTGATTACGCCTTTTCCGGGCGGGATTGTCCGCAGCGGCAGCAAAGTTGGTTCGCGATACAAGAAGCTGAAGGCGAGTACGAACGACGCCTTTTGTCCGACGCTGCGAGCTGTCACCAAGACCGCGTTGCCGCCGGACGTCGGCGCCGTGTACGAGATCATCATCGACGGCCTGGACTTGGACGCCGTCCGCGAAGCCATGCGGGCTGGCCTGCACGCGGCCGCGCGGTGCCCCGGCGTAGTCCGCATCACCGCCGGCAACTATGGCGGCCGATTGGGGCAATATCATTTGCCCCTGAAGGATCTTCTGCTTTAGCGGCCTCGGACGAAACGGGAATAGTATCCTTGCGTGTTGGGATCTGCGCAGGATACGCGTATGCTGTTCGAACATCGGGAACTGTCGCGAGTGAGCATCAGGCGCAGGCCGGTGGTCTGATCGGCTTTGCGAGGACACCGAAGGCGGACGGCTACCGCTCACTTTGGCTGCGGCTGGAAGGTCGCCTTAGGACGTTGTTCGAAGACGGTCGGGGGAACGGCCGTCGAAGGGACGAGATCGAACGAGACGATGACTGCGATGAATGAATCCCTTTTGAGCGAACCTGCGGGCAGGGCTGATTCGAACCAGCCGATTCGTCATTCCGTTTACGGACTGCTGTTGGTCATTTACGCAGCGATCGCAGCGGCGGCCATCGTGGCGGCCCGGCCGCTTTTGAGCGCCAATGATCGATCCCGTTGGTGTACCGTCTGGTCGCTCGTCGAGCGCGGTACGTACCAGATCGACGAGATTGACAGCAAACGGATCAAAGGCAAGCGTCGGTGGGCGACGATCGACAAGGTGAAGCACGAGGGCCACTTCTATTCCAGCAAGCCGCCGCTGCTGCCCACGATCGTCGCGGGCCTTTACTGGGTGATCAAGCACACGACCGGGATGAACCTGTTGGATCATACCGAGGCGGTCACTCGGTCGATCCTTCTGCTGATTAACTGGCTGCCCATGATGGTCGCGCTGGTATTGCTCGTGCGACTGATCGAGCGGTATGTGGTCGATGACTGGGCCCGATTGTACCTGACCGCCGCCGCGGCGTTCGGTACACTGCTGACTCCCTTCCTGATCACGTTCAACAACCACACGGTCGCAGCGACGTCACTGGTGTTTGCCTTGTATCCGGCGGTCGGGATTTTGTGCGAGGGACAGCGTCGCGGTCGAGACTTTGCGTTGGTTGGGTTCTGGGCGGCCTTTGTCTGCTGCAATGAGCTGCCGGCGGCGCTGTTCGGGGTGGCGGCTTTCGTATTGCTCTGGCGAGTCTGTCCCAAGAAGACGTTGACGTGGTTCATTCCGGCCGCGCTGGTGCCGCTTGTCGCGTTCTTCTTCACCAACTATCTGGTCACCGGCGGTCTGAAACCGTTTTATGCGTACTACGGGACCGAGAAGTACTTATACCCCGGCAGCTACTGGCTCAACCCGAAAGGGATCGACAAGGGCGGTGACTCGCCGATTGTCTACTTCCTCCATTGCACCATCGGGCATCATGGCATCTTTTCGCTGTCGCCGATTTATTTGATCGCCTTGGCCGCGTGGCTCAGACGGCGGGAGACGTCGGCATCTCCCCTGAAGATCGTGATTTGGTTGGGCGGAATCCTGACGGCTTGTGTGTTGGGCTTTTATCTGACGCGGACGGCCAACTACAACTACGGCGGAAACACGTCCGGGCTCCGGTGGACCTTTTGGCTCATCCCGTTTTGGCTCTTGTCGATGATTCCCATTCTGAACGGCTGGTCTAGCCGGCGCTGGTTCCGGATTGCCGCACTGGTGGCCTTGGCCATCTCTGTCTTTTCCGCATTCTGTCCGATCTCAAACCCGTGGCAGCAACCGTGGCTTTTCCGACTGATGGAACAGGCCGGGTGGATTCACTACGGTTGATCGCTTGACCGGCCCGAAGGCGTGCAACGGCGGTCACTGCTTCCGAATCTCGACCCACTGGCCCATTTCCTCGAGGACGCGAGCGTTGGGAAGGCCAGCCTCACGGAGGGTCGCACGCAACTGGTCGCTGGAAACTTTCAGACGGCTGGGCATGTGCCGGTACCGTCCCCCCAGGAAAGCGTAACCGCCCGGACGTAATACGCGGTGGACTTCGCGAAACACTTGGGCCTTGTCGCGCCAAAACGGCAGCTCTCCAACGCTGATGATCAAGTCAAACGATTGATCCGGGAAGGGAAGCGATTCGGCCGAGCCGCTCAGTTGTTTGATTCTGGCGACACGTTTCGCCTCGTGTACGCCTGCAGCTTCGGAGTGCCCATCAGCGGCTGATGGCTTGCCTTTGTCCGTCCCGCGCGGACCAGGCGCGCGACGACGCAGACGCAGCTCTGTGACCGAAAAGTGGCTTAGCCGCGCCAGTTCCTGCGTCACTTGGGGGAACCGATCCCCCAGAGCTAATACATCGCCTTCGGAAACGCCCGATTGGATCAGCACCCGATGGGCGAGCATCGCCGGACCGCCTCGAAACGAAGCAACTTTCTTCGTCGCTTCCGGCCCCACCAGCTTGACCCACTGTCCACGTCGCTCGACTACGATCGCGCCGGGGATTCCCGTTTGGCGCACGATTCGTCTCAGTTCATCGCCGCTAAGAAGGTACTTTCTTGGCGTGTAAAGATAGCGTCCGCCGATGAAGGCGACGCCCGATGGTTTCAGCACGCGCCAAATTTCGCGCAGGGCTTTGACCTTGTCTTGGAAAAACGGCAGTGCCCCGCGGCTGACAATCAGATCGGCCGAATCATCGGCAAACGGCATCTGGTGCACATCGCCGACGACGAACGTGATGCGGTCTTCCAAGTGGGCGGCTCGCACCGTTGCCTTCGCCGCCTCGATCATCTTCGGGTCGATATCCAGCCCGACGATGCGAAGTCGCGACCGCTTGGCCAGTTCGATATCCAGCAGCCCGGAGCCGCAGCCCACGTCGATGCAAAGGCCCTCCCGAATCCCCGTCTCGGTCAGCATTCGCAGGGCGGTCGCTGCGTAGGTTGACCGGAGAGTCGTTGAAACGAACTTGTGATACGCCTCGGCGTCGCCGTGCATCGGAACGTGAAAGTTCCATTTGGCCCAAATGGCCTGGGCGTGCAGGCTTGAGAGAAAATCCCAAAACTCGCGAGCGGCCTTCGTGTCGGACTGCAGGCGTGCCAGGACACGACCCGCTGGCCGATCGCGACGAGCCACCTGTTTGGCGTTCTTCCCAGCAACTGTTTCTCGCTGTTTCTCGTTCGGGACAAATGCGAGGTACACGTCGGCCGATCGCTGTTCCGCCCGGCGGGCATCCAGTACAACGTCCACTCGCGTCCCCTGCTGATGATGAAAGACCTGTGCAATTTCACGAACAGCGGACACCAGGTCTTTGTGGCCTGCTGGCACGCACACGGTAATCCCATTCTCACCGGGCCCGGGCGGAGCCGCCAGGGCCAGCAGAATCATCAGTGTTTGGAACATCGTTCGAGTCCACCTGAATGGAGGTCTTGAATGGATGGAAATCAATGCCGGGGCGGCCGGTAACTCGCCTCGCATCCGTGTTGGGAGTGTCCCACATGATCGGGCAGGAAGTCAATCAATGCGACAGATTGGTTCTACCAGCCCGAGGCGTCAAAGGGGCGCGTTGAGCCCGTTTCTCACCGCGCCGCGATCTTACGGTGGGCGTGCTGGGGGCTGAGTCTGGCTAACGGTTGACGCGAGCTCGGCCTGCCCGCACATCCGCTCATTCTGGAAGGCCGTCCTTTAGCTCCGCGTTGCCGCTCAGGCGTCCCACCGAAAGCCCAAGAAACAGGGAAAAAACA
>JAADHY010000664.1:1877-4831 GCA_013151585.1 Planctomycetota bacterium | reverse complement strand
TCTTTCTTTCGCATGCCCACCTGGACCATGTTCTGGGGCTGACGTGGTTCCAGCCGGTGTTCAAGCTGGGCTGGATCGATCGAGCCTCTGTGTGCGCAAAGCCGGATGTGCTCGCGGCGATCCAAAACCACTTGAGTGAAACCGCAATTTTTTCGGGCCGGTTGCGGTTCCAGTTCGTCCCCCTGCCGAATGAGCTGAACATTGCCGAAGGCGGCCGATTGACTCACTGCGAGCTGCCAAACCATCCGGGCGGATCCACGGCTTATCGGATCGATTGGCCGGGCTTTTCGCTGGCCTATGTCACCGACACCATTGTGGACGGCGGGTACATGGAGTTCATCCGAGGCGTGGATATGCTGCTCCACGAGTGCAACTTTCCCGACCGATTGGCCGAGATGGCTAACGAATCGCACCACAGTTATGCCAGTGCTGTTGCGCAGCTTGCGCGCGAGGCGAATGTGGGGCGACTGATTCTGGTACACCTCGACCCTTGGCTGGCCGACTTCTATGAGGAAATGCTGGAATCGGCCCGGGCGCTTTTCCCCGACACCGAACTCGGCCACGACATGCAGGAGATCGACTTCCAGCCTCGGTAGAGAGGGTTGAGAGTTGATGGCCGAGGGTGCGCGGTCGTCGCCACTCGGTGGGGTCAGGGAAAGGTGACGGGGGTCGTCTGCGCGACGACTGGCATCTCGCCAAAGGCGCGCGGCGGCGACCGGCTCCGGTTCACCGCGGCGAGGCTGACGCGTTCTGCGACCGAGCGGCGTGCCAGCGGGCGATGTCTTGGTCGGTCAGCCGGAAGACGTCGATCGAATAGCCAATGTGCGCGACCGGCTCAAAAAAGCGGAAGTAGCCGAGAGCGTCCAGGCCAAGCGAAACGAGGTGGCCGTCCGGGGCTCGAACGGCGTACGGGCGGCCCATCACCAGATTCACACTGATCGCGTACCAGCCGGGCATTGGAGTCGCGGGCGGCAAACGGTATCGGATGCCCCGTGCAGCCGGGGGGACCGTGCCGAAATAGGCCAAACCGACCTCGTCAACCGATCGCGCATGCAAATACGCCGCCAAGCGGTCTAGGTCCTGTCCCCAATCCAGATTCGAATCCAAAAGATGCCAGCGTCCGAGCTGCGGCCCCCCTGCCAGCTCATTGAAGTACGCCAAGTGATGCGGATGGTGCCGCAAGGAAGCCACCGATAGCACTGCACCGATCGCCACGGCAACCGCAACCGCTCTGCGACGAGGCCAATCGGCAGTTTGTCCACATTGCGCTGCGAACAGATACAAAAGCGGCAGCACCGGGAGGACGTACCGAACGCCAAGCTGCATCCGGGAAAAACTAGCCAGAGCGACCAACAGTCCGAAGGGAAAGAGCAACCAAAGGCTGCCAAACCGGCGCCGCCGTTCTGGATCCTCCCGATCCAGTAGCAGCAACAGCGACACCAACAGCAGCCAATGAACCGAATGCGGCAGCTTGTAGACCAGGGCCTTGACGTAGTAGCTCCGGAAACCATCCGTCCGCCACTCGCCATCCAAGAAAACAGGATGTTCGCCTTCCATGATGTGCCGCTGCGCGTCCAGGCCGAGCAAGTAGTCGCGGGGAAGTGGGACGGGCCAAGCCGCCAACCAGCCCAGCCGTTTCGTCGTCTGTTGTAGCGTCCGGCTTTGAAAGTCGTACTGCCTCAGCGGCGTGCCGGTGCCTTGGAATAGGTAGCCCGCGTTGAGGACGACGGCGCTGAGCGCCAAGGCCACGCCCCATTGCGCAACAAGCCTACGCGTTCCAGAGGTCGGCCGCCCCGTGGAATCGGCCGCCTCGGATGAGCCCCCATCCCGGTCGTCCGGCTGCCGTCGCCAAGCGAACCACAGGAGGAGCGAGACGGGCACGAGCAGCACGCAAGTGTACTTGGCCAACTGGGCGAGTCCCAACAAAACGCCGAACGCGAGGGCCCGCGGCCAGTCAGCTCGCCGGGTCCACCGCCACAGCGCGTACAAGGTGACGGCGAAAAACAAGGCCGCCCCCATGTCGGTCGTCACGAGCGAACCGTGAGCCAGAACGTTCGGATCAGCGAACCAAAGCAACGCGGCCAGGCAGGCGGCTTTCGCACCGAACAGTTGCTCGGCCCAGCGGGCCAGCAACAAGCCCGTCGACAGGGACAAGGCAATGATCATGCATCGGCCAAGCAGGAATAGCCACCGGTCTTTCTCGGGGTTACGTCGCAAGAACATGTCGCCGTAACCGAGCAGATCGGTTGGGGCGGGATCGACCTGAGCGTCCGTCGCCAGCAACGGCAGTGCGGCCCACAGTCGGAGGAGAGGCGGGTTGAGCCGGTCGAAATCGAATCGCCCGGTCCGCCAATGAAGCAGCCCGACCGGCAGATGCCAATACTCATCGTGAGTGACGGACATCTCCCGGGCGCAGTACCAAGCCAGAGCGCAGTGGACCAGGCCGATCACTGCAATCAGACTCCACGCCCCCGCTTTGGAAAGCCGGCCAGCGCCTGGTTTGGGCGGGCCGGGGTGGGCCAACGGAGCCGCCGAGTCGTGGTTCGTGGCGTTGCGCGAGCGTCTCACAGAGCCTCTCGCCGCTGTGCGTATTGCCCTTTAAAACCTCACTGCTGTCTTTTGCGCACCATCGAACGGCCGCGATGAAGCGGTTCGGATTTTCACGCGGGCCGATGCGGCCAGCCTACCCTTTGCGGTGGCGGATTTTGCTCCGCATTCGGCGCTTCTTTCGACCGATTTTACGTCGACCTTTGCCCGTCTTCTTCGTTCCCATCAACCGCCCTTTCGCTATTCCTTGGCGCAGAAATTCCAGCAAGCTTGTTCCAGGACCCAATCAACGCCACGGCACTGTAACATGCCAGCTCTGTTTCTTCAACGACGTGTCAGCGCACTTGAATGCGGGAACGACGTTCGCGAAGGACGGAAATGGCCGGGGTTGTGGGGCGGATCGGGGC
>JAADHY010000664.1:0-1869 GCA_013151585.1 Planctomycetota bacterium | reverse complement strand
CGCCAGACTTCCGACCGGATAGCCAGGAGCTGGAATTTTCGTGAATTTTCGCTACGGCGAAGCGGCGTCCGGGGACGCTCTCCCGCATTTGAGACAGGTGCTTGGCTGTCTGCAGCGTGATCGGTCGATCAAGCGTCCGTCATCACCTGGACAACTGATCCAGGAGAATGGAGGCGGCAAAGATTCTGAATTCTCAGCGGCCAGTCCGCGGTGTAGAATACCGGCCGTGTCGGTCACATCGGCCGGCGAGATGCCGCATCGGGCCGGGCGGTCCGCGCGACGAGAACGGAGCGGGCGAAGCTCAAGTCACCCTCTCGATTGCGGGCGGCGTGGTACGTCACGATTTCCCCTGGCAACGTACAAGGAGGGAAACACGGATGGCCGTTGCGTCTCAGCAAAGCCAACAGGCCGGAGACCTGGTTGGGAAACTTCCGCCGCAGAACCTCGAAGCCGAACGGAGCGTGCTGGCGTGCATGATGCTGGCCAATGAGATGATCGACGAGGTGGCGGATATCATTCACCCGAACCATTTTTATTTGGACTCGCACCGCGAGATCGCTCGGGCCATTTTCCGCATGTACGAGTCCTCGTCCCGCGGCATCGACCCAGTCACGTTGGCCGAAGAACTGGACCGGTGTGGCAAACTGGAAGAGGTAGGTGGTCCCGCGTATCTGATGGCGATCATGGAGTCCGTTCCTCACGCGGGACATGCCAAGTACTACGCCACCATCGTCCGCGACAAGTGGACTCTGCGCACGCTGCGCGAAGCCTGTACGCAAATTTTGCGCGATGTTTATGAGTCCGAGGACGAACCCCGATCCGTCTTGGCGAAGGCCGAACAGCGGATTTTCCAGATCCTCGAGTTGAAAGGACAGTCGGAGAATCTAGAGCTGGGCGAGATTCTTATGCAGGCCTTCGAGCAGATGAACAAGAGGTGGCTCAACGAAGGCAAGCTGCCCGGCTTGAGCACGGGCTTCCGCGATTTGGACGACCTGACAAACGGCCTGCATCCCTCGGAGTTAATCATCCTGGCGGCGCGGCCTAGCATGGGAAAAACCGCCTTTGTGTGCAACATCGCCGAAGCCGTGGCAACGGAAGCGAAACGGCAGCAGCTCGAGATGGACCCGTCGGCCACGGGACCCGCTCCGAACGGGGTGCTTCTTTTCAGTCTGGAACAATCGAGTCTGGATTTGGCGGAGCGGCTGCTGTGCATCTTCACGCGCATCGACGGCCACCGTCTAAAGCGGGGCGAACTGACGGACGAAGAAAAGCACGAGGTCCAAGTGGCGGCCGGCGTGCTCAGCGAGCTGCCCATCTTTATCGACGACCGCCCGGGACGCACGACCGCTGAAATCGCCGCTCTAGCTCGCCGGATGAAGCGTCGGTTTGATATCGCCTTAGTCATCATCGACTATTTGCAACTGATCGAACCGGAAGACAAACAAGTTTCGCGAGAACAGCAAGTCGCGCTCATCACCCGGCGACTGAAGATGATGGCCAAAGAGTTACAGATTCCCGTGATCGCACTGGCTCAGCTCAACCGGGGCGTTGAGCTGCGGACAGAAAAGCAGCCGCGATTGGCCGACCTTCGCGAAAGCGGTTCGATCGAGCAGGACGCCGACATGGTGCTTTTCCTGCACCGGCCGGACGCCTATGACCCCAGCGATCGGCCCGGCGAAGCCGAGGTGATCGTGGCCAAGAACCGCAATGGACGGACCGGCGTGGTCACTTTGACTTGGATCGCAGAAGCGATGCGGTTCGAGAATTATGCAACCGTCCCTGAGCCCGGCGGTTATTTCCCCTCGGACGAAGGTTATTGAGCCGCGGGCGCCCGGATGCTTTGACGGCACGGGACTCGGCAATGACTGA
>JAADHY010000092.1 GCA_013151585.1 Planctomycetota bacterium | reverse complement strand
AGGCCGATAGATCACCGGCGCTCCGTCCCGTCCCGAATCTTCTCGGGTCAGTTCCAGCGGGACATCCAGCTCATACAGCCCGCCGCGAACCAGCACGGTGACGCCGCCGTTCGGGAACTGCTTTGCCTTTTTCAACTGACGGATCGCGTCGCGAGCCCGCTGGAGCGTTCGGAAAGGGCCATCTGTTCGGTCGGCGTTGGGCTCGGCGTGGCGGCCGGACCATTGGTCGTTGCCTTCCAAGGAGACGAAGAACTCCAGCCGATGTTCGGCCGCCTGGCCGCCGGCCGCAGGAACCAACGCGAGCAGTCCTACCAGCACAAGCGGCCTCGCAAAAACAGCCAAGGCGCCGGTCAACCGCCGAGACGCGAGGGCCAACGCAATCGATCGGAACGCGAAAGGCCGTGGAGCCGTTTGACGAAGATGGTTCATCGCTTCTTCTCCTCAAAGGCGGACCATCGAATAGGGAAGGCATCAGGGAGGGATGGCCGCGTCGTGTCCGGTCTCGTCCGAGCGAGGACAACCCGCGACAAACCGGGCACCGCGGAACGCCTTGGGGGGGCATATCGAGGAAACCGGGAGATCAACGGCCGGAGGCTTTGTCTAGGCGGCCCGCCGCCCAGCGAATACCGCGCGCGACGGTATGCGGGGTTCTCGTATGCCAAATGGTCGTGGCCCAAAATCAGGTAGAACACGCGACTGTTGCGGTAGCGGTGCACCCACGCGATTTCGGGATCGCTTTTGGGATGATCGGTGGTCAACAGAACGTGTACCGAAGGCGCGGTGTAGTAATCTTTGTAGGTCTCGTCGTGGATCTGGAAGTCCGTCAAACCTCGCGTGATCGGGTGGCTCGCATCCGCGACACGAACCCGAAGGTCCTGGCCGTGAAAGTAGCTCGACTTGGGCAGCTCTTTGCCACCGATTTTCGTCGGACGAATGACGTACCGTCCGCCAATGATTTTGGCGTACTCCGGCCAATCGCGGTGAGCGGCGAGCGTGTGGTGAAGAGCGACGACGCCGATTCCCTTCTGCAACAGCGCCACGAAGTCCCTTTTCTGTTGATCCGTCAGCGGCTTGCTCCACATGTCGTAGAAAACGAGAACATCATACCGTTTGGTCAGCTCCGGTTTAAGCTCATCGGCGGCCGCGGGGTACTGGGTCTTCGAATAGGTCACGTCCGGAATCGAATCGAAGATTGCGAAGAACGGCTCGGCTTGAAAACCATGGCCTCCCGTGACGACCAGCACCCGAATCTTTCCCGCTTGCGCCCGTTCGGCAGCGAAGGTGGCTGAGCTGACCTGCAAAACCGCAGCCGCCAACAAACCCAGGATCAAAAGATGTGCTTTCATCAGTGGCCTCGTTCTGTGTTCATTGAGGGAGTCGGTACGTCGTTGTTGCTATTCGGATCGCCGTCGGGGCGAAACCGGACGCGGACCAGCACCGGCAGCGCACGACTGCCGCGACCCGCTTGATCTCCACTTGGTCCTTGCCCCTCGATCGACCGGTCCTTCCAGTCTACCGCTCTGCTCTGCCGAAGCAACCCGAAGCGGGTTTCGTTGCGGATGGATCGACCGGTTGCGTCACCGGAGGCTGGCGCGGACCGACTCACAGTCTCGCTTTGGTTGCGGAGTTACTTCGGTTGCGGCGTTACGACGCGATAGGCGTGTCCTCATGGGTAACGGGCGATCGCGGCTTTCAAAGCTCGCCGACGATTTCGCCGTCATCGCGATTGGCCAGCCGCATCAACACTTCCGGGGTGATACTCTCGTTAAGGAATCTCACCGAACCGTCGCCCAAGCAGAAAGACGCCCCGCCGGCGTGCCGACTGCTGAAACCGCCCACGTACAGCGGGTCGGCCAAGGCCTGGGCCCACTGGTCGGAAGAGAGCTTTTCGGTTTCGTAGTTGATGGGGACGCCCGCGTTACGCAGCGTGGACCGCGTGCCGGAGAACCATCCAAGTTCCCGCGGTCCGATCACCTTTTCGCCGAGGAGCAGCGTGTTGGTCGCTCCGTCGCGAATGTCGCGTAGGCTGAGGACACTGTTCAGGAAGAAGACACCGTTGTTGTCCTCGTCGATGGGAGTTTCCGCGTCGTTATGCACGGCGGCATAGTTGGTCGAAACGATCGCGCCAGGTCTCGCCGCCTCGGACGCACTGTCCGACGGACAGAGAAAGACCGAAATCTGAGTACGCGCGAGCGGTCGATTCGCCGGGTCATAGACGCCTCGGGCAAAGTCCCACCTGTGGAACATCGGTGTTAGATCGAGCTGGGGCAGGATTTGCACCGTCCAGCTCACATGATAGCCCTCCGGCACCGATCGGATGGGGCCGTCCGGGTTGACAACTCCCGGCGGTAGCGCTCCATGCACCATTTCGTAATTCAGCAGCGCCAGGCCGAGCTGCTTGAGGTTGTTGCGGCATCGCGTCCACCGAGCCGCCTCGCGGCCCTGTTGGACGGCCGGAAGGAGTAACGCGACCAGAAGCGAAATGATCGCAATGACAACCAACAGCTCGATCAGAGTGAAGCCAGCTTGCGACACGCGGCGATTATCGCGGCCGTTGCGTTGTCTTCGCACGCGTCTGGATTTCCCATTCGTGCCAGGATCGCTTTTCATCGGTTTGCTCCGGTCAAAAACCCCGAGGTTTGGCCTGTTTCGATCATTCTGTCACGACACGTTCTTGGAGCGCTACGCCCCTGCGCCGCGCCGGTTCAGAGCGGCGACGGCCATCGTCGTGGCGGAACGGTTCATCGACGCATGGAAAAGTCTCCGCCACATCCAACAAGCGCGAACAGGACTTTTCCTTTCGTGAGCAAAGGCGGTGCCGTCATATTGTCTGATCAGTATCCGCTGACTAACTGGCCGTCGGCTCGATTACCCAGTCGTTGCAAGACTTCCGGTGTGGTAAAGATGCCAAGGAACTGGACCCGCCCGTCTCCGAACAAGAATTGAGCCCCTTGGCTGTGCCAACTGGAGAAGCCACCGACCTCCAGCGGGGAGACCTTGCGGATCGGTTCCTGAAGATCCTGCCGCTTCGCCTTTTCCCGGATCTCGTGATTGACTGCCCAGCCCACGTTGCGCAGTGTGGCCCGCGTTCCGGATACCCAGCCCAGATCGAGGTCCTCGTCGGCCTGCCGGAAACGACTTGGCGAGATCTTTTCCCCGACGAAAACCGTGTAGCCCAGACCGTCCGAAATGTCTTCTTCCGTAAGCGAGCTGTTCAGGAAGAAGACT
>JAADHY010000200.1 GCA_013151585.1 Planctomycetota bacterium | reverse complement strand
TCGCTGAGGCCGGTTTGACCGACCCGTTGCCCTATCCCGATTGACGTTGAAATGCGGGCAGATGAAAAACCGCTGGTAGCGGAACGGCCGGAAAAAGAAGCGAGGATATCCGAACACATGCGGCAGCCCAAGTAGCTTTTCTGAGCGTGGGACGGGTCGAGAAGGGGATGGAGGAGCTTCTGTGGGGCACGTTTGAAGCGTCTCGCGTCCGCTGGGGACCGTGCGAATCAAAACGATCTCACCGCCCTTCTTGCAACCGCCAACATTTGCAAGCGACGATCTGTGCGACGACTGTGCGCAGAATCTCCGGTCGGACCGGTTTCGTCACGTACTCCAGCGCGCCCAGGCGAATCGCCTCCTTCGCACTCTCTAACGTAGGATAGCCCGTCAGGACGATGACTTCCGTTTGCGGCGAAGCCTCGCGGAGCGCCCGCAGAAGGCGCAGTCCACCGCACCCAGGCAGCCTCAAATCCAGAAGGACAACGTCAAACAGGTCCTCCTGGACTTTTTGAAGAGCCTCTTCGCCTGTTTGCGCGGCGGCCACCTGATGGCCGTCCTCAGCAAGGATCCTCGCACAGCTCTGGCAAACAATCAGCTCATCGTCCACCACCAACACGCGTGCTGGCAATTCCATGCCTTCGCAGTCTCCCTTTTGCCAAGCCCCGAGTTCATGGCTCTCCTTCGGACGCGGGTGCAAACGCCGTACCGCTGATTGTCCGGCCCGTGCCGCCTTGTCCCGCTCTCCGCAATCCGTGCTGACTGGGACAGTTAAGGCGACATCGCAACCGCCTGCGTTTGTGAGAGGCAGCGTTGCCAGCAGCGAGATGCATCGAAAAAGCATGCGTCCGCGGCCAATTGCCACGGGCTTGGCGGCCTTAATCCCTCGGGTGGAAAACCGTTGCGGCTTCTACCTCATGGAATTCGAGCGGAATGCACCGCATAGCAATTGGATGCATTCCGAACGGACCGACGACGGCTATCCGGACACCGATCGTCGCATTCTTGTAGGAAGGACGATCCGATGCTTGCGCATCAGGGCTTGAAAGTTCGGCCGCTGCATTCCGACGTCGGCCGCGGCCCGAGTCACGTTCCAGTTGTTTCGTTTGAGCGCCTCCGCTACGAAGCAACGTTCCAGCGTTTCCACGGATTTCTGACGCAGTTCCTTTTTCCGTCGCTTGAACTCCTCGTTCGTTCTGGGGACGGAAGACCTCACACAAATCGGACTGTCGCGAAGCTCTGCCGGCAACTGAGCCGCGGTGATCGTTGGACCGGTTGCCAGGACGACGGCGCGGTGAATCACGTTTTCCAGCTCGCGGACGTTGCCCGGCCACTCGTAGTCGACCAATAGCCTGAGCGCATCGCGTGAGATGTCTGAAACGTCGTTGCCGATTTCATCCCGGAATTTCTTCAGAAAATGCATCGCCAAGTCGGGGATATCTTCCCTCCGCTCTCGCAGCGGAGGGACGTCGATCGGAACGACGTTGAGCCGGTAGAAAAGGTCTTCACGAAAGCGGCCTTCGGCCACCATAGCCTGCAGGTCTTTGTTCGTCGCGGTGATCAGCCTGACATCGGCCTGCCGTTCCCGCGTGTCCCCCACAGGCGTGAAGACTCGTTCCTGGAGTACGCGAAGAAGCTTTGCCTGCAGCATGACCGACGTGTTTGCAATTTCGTCGAGGAACAGCGTGCCGCCCTCAGCCACTTCAAACAAACCTTTCCTCGCGGAAATGGCTCCGGTGAAGGCTCCTTTCGCGTGTCCGAAAAGCTCGCTTTCCAAAAGGCTGTCCGGCAGCGCCCCACAATCGACAGCGACAAAGCGCATGGTTTTGCGCGGACTGTTGAAGTGAATAGCCCGAGCGATCAGCTCTTTGCCCGTCCCGCTTTCGCCTCGGATCAGCACAGTCGTATTGGTCGGGCTGACCCGGGCGATCAGGTCGTAGACGGCTTGCATCGCTTTGCTTCGTCCCACCATGTTTTCGAAGCGGTAGCGAGACTGAAGCTCGCGGCGGAGATAGCGATTCTCCGAGCGGATTTCGCTCGTTTCGAGCGCTTTGCCGACGGCCACGACGAGCTGGTCGGGGCTGAGCGGCTTCGCCACATAATCGAACGCTCCCAGCTTGATCGCCTCGACGGCGGTCGAGATTTCAGCGAAGCCCGTCATAATAATGACTTCCGTGTCCGGACGCGTTGCTTTGATCCGGCGTAAGAACTCCATGCCGCTGATTCCCGGCATTTTCAGGTCGACCAGCATCAGGTCGTAGGGATGCTCATCGGCCATCGCCAGCGCCGTCTGAGGGGACTGGGCCGTGTGAACCTCGTACCCCTCCTCCGCAAGAACGCGTTGGCAGCTTGAGCACACCACCTCTTCGTCGTCAACCACCAGAATTCGTACGTTTTTCATCATTTCCGCTCCGGCCTACCGCGCATTCGGTTTCGCCTGCCCCCACAGGCAGGGTGATCGTGAAAACGCTTCCCTTTCCCAATTCGCTCTGAACGGTAATCGTGCCGCCGTGTCGCTCCACAATTCCATACGAGACAGCCAAACCCAGCCCCGTTCCCTCGCCGACCTCTTTGGACGTGAAGAACGGGTCAAAGATCTTATCCAGATGCTCAGGAGGGATACCGACTCCCGTATCACGGAAAACAATCTGAATTTCCTGACGCGAGGGCTCGTCCGACGAAAAAACGCTCGCGCGAGTTTCGATAACCAGCCGCCCTCCGGCCGGCATGGCCTCGCCCGCATTCACCAGCAAGTTCAAGAAAACCTGCTGCATTTGCCCGGCGTCGATGAAGACTTTCGGCACGGCCGAGTCGAAGTCTCGCTGAATCTCGATGTTGTGAAACAACGCCAAATGTTCGACTAGCGCAATCGCCTGCTCCAAGACAGCATGGACATCCTGGCTCTTTTTTTCGGGAGAATTCTCCCGCGAGAAATCCAGCAACTGCCGGATGATCGTGGCGCATCGTTCCGTCTGATCGATGATGACTCGCAAATCTTCTTTTTCCTGGCTCCCATCAGGAATTCGCTTCGCCAGCAGATGAGCGTACGTCAGAATGCCCGTCAGAGGGCTGTTCAACTCATGGGCAACCCCGGCCGCAAGCAATCCGATTGATGAGAGCTTTTCCGATCGAACGATTTGGGCCTGAGCCAACTTGAGATCGCGCGTCTTGTTTTCGACTTCTTCCTCAAGCTTACGCGCCCAATTGCTCAGCTCGGCCCGAGCCTTTCTCAAATCCTCCGTCATCTTCGTAAAAGATCGAGCCAAGTCGGCCAGTTCGTCGTTTCCTTTCGCCTCGATCGTGCAGTTCAGGTCCCCTTGTGCCACACGGCGAGTGCATTCCACAAGACGCTGAACCGGCCGGGTCACGGACTTCTGGATAAAAAGGCTGACCAGAACGCAGATGACGATAGTTGACACCGTGCCAAAAAGAATGGCATCTCGAGTCGCCCGGGCCAGACGCCGATCGGCCTCTTCCAACGAGACACCCACATCGACCACCCCCAAGAGGTTCTGGCGTTTCGGATGAGCGTGGCAGTCGGCGCTCCAGCAGGCCGGCTCGTTGTAGATCACCTCAATCGCCGCCAGCGCCCGATAGCCTCGATCCGTCTGGAAGACCCGCGCTCGCTTAGACGTCTCCAACTTCCGGAGAGGTTCCTCGGCGTCGTGGCATTGGTAGCAGGCTTCCGCTTTTCGGTCGACGACTCGGTTGATCTCGCTCTGCTCAGAGGAGTAAATAATGACCCCCTCTTTGTTGAAAATCCGGACGTGCTCGATGCCCTCTTGCTTTCCGACATCTTCGATCATCTTGTGGACATCTTCACGCCTCGAATGCAGCATGGCGTGGCGTGTGCTGCGCCGGATGGTATTGGCCAGTCGCAGAGTGCTGAGGGTCGCTTCGCTAAAGATTTCGTCGTATTGCGTGCGGGCGGTCAAATAGGTCTGGAAGCCGCCGTAAGCGATCAAAACACAGGCCAACGGAATTACCAGCCGCATGCGAAGCGTCAATAACGGCATCGCGACTGCCCTTCTGAATCAGCGTTGCCTCGCTCCCGAACCTCCCGGCGCACGCCCATCACGGATCGCGATGCTCCTGTCAGGGCCTACGGCTACGGCGCACGCCAAATCGTATGCCAATGACAGATTGCTCGGGCATCGTCGCGAGATTGAGCGCGCACCGAACTGGTCAGGTGCTCGGACGATCGTGAAAAAAGCATGCCTCGCGTGCGCAAATGGATTGCGGCCTCGCGTCAACTTCCTTCATGATTATTCCGGTCATCCGAATCTGGTTCAAGGGGGCGGCTCTTTTTCGGTGCTGGGATAGGCTTCGCAGTGAACGAGAAGTCGCAGTATGCGAGGTTTTCAGAGCGAGGGCGATTCCGACTGGCTCCGGGACTTCGACCAACAGACCATCTCGGACACGAGCGCCTTTTCGACGGCGGCCGCGTTGCCGCCCCGCTGGACCTGGCGACGATGCCCCCTTCAGAAGAAGCTTCGTCCGAAACGTGTGCGACCGAGCTTTTCTGCTAACAGGGCTCGCATTTCCTGTTGCTGCTCGGCGGAGAAAAATCGCTTCGGCAAGCAAACAAACATTTTCGGCCCGAGGTCGAGCAGGAAGGCGTGTTTTGTCTCCGCGTAGCCCGTGAAGTTGTCCCAATGAGAAACGACGGGGTTGCCCTCATCGTCAAAAGTGTGGACCCCTTTCGCGTCGAATCCGTACTGTGTCTCCTTGTGCAGACTCGCTGTTTGACTCCAGAGTCGTCTCAAGTGGGCCCGCATCCACACCGGTCGGATCAGAGCCAGGTACACGAGGATCACAAGAAAGAAGATAGGATTTCCTGAACTCAGCCACGTGAACACTCCCAGCCCCAAAAACGCGCCCCAAACCGCGACCGTGCGTTTGCGCATGTGGTAGTGCTGAGCCCGCAAGAACTCCTTGTAGTCGGGTCTCCAGATAATCCGGATCATGTTGCTCCCTCCACCCGACCGCTGATCCACAGGCTCGTCGCTGACCACCAACATTGCGGCCGGTTCGAAGAGGAGTACCACTGAGGTGCCCACGCTGGCGAACGGACGCCACTCAGGAAAACGCGGACCGTCCAAATAGAACTCGATCGGTATTAGGCCGCATTCTGCGATCGGGACCAAACTCGCTTCCGAGTCGGCGTGTGCATCAATGAAGGCTTGAAGCCGCGTCAGTTCTTCTTCCAAATTGCCGTGAGACACCGCCAGGATCACGTCACGATTCAGTCGCACCGGCTGCGGGAACTCCCCCAACGCTTGCAACGGAGCCTCCCACTGCAGCAGCCGAAGTCCCTCCCCGGCGCTGATCCGCTGGATCTGATCGATCGGCGGAAAAGCCGACACCTGTGACCGCAAACGACAGTAAACTTGTGGTGGAAAAAGCGGCACTCCACGCGACAGAACGTATTCCGGCGGAGCATGCGTGTTCGTTTTCCAGTCCCGATCCTTCAAGCGATCGAAAGCCGGAATCCACGCGATGAAGTCGCCCACGCGACGAAGGCTGATCCAACCGCCCCGCGCACAGCCCGTCTCACCGCATTCGGGGCACACAATGACCTGAGCCGGGTCGTCTCGCAGGTCGACCCACCCCGTGGCGTTGACAAGGCACGTGCCGTCCGCATAGACCGCTTCTGTCGGATACCGTTCGCAGGTTCCACCGAAGTCGATCCTCAGTTCGACGGGCCGGATCTCGAAATCGCCGATCAACCACATGAGCATCCCGACCAGCGCAGACAGCTCACCTGCGCCGCCCCTGCTCTCGCCCAGCTCTTATTCTCCGTCCAACGCAGTTGGCAGTGCGGCCCGTTTGCTGCCGACGACCAGTCTTGAGCGAACACGCAATACAGGACAACTCACGCCTGTTGCCGGCAAGTGTAAAAAAGAACCGATCGATCCGGCAAGTCGATGAAAGGGGCGCAAGAAACTGCTGGAACGCGTTTTTCTGACAAGATCGGGCCCCTCCGGTAGTCTCAAAGCAATGGAAGGGCGGAAACGAGCAGCCGACAGGCGCTGGAGCCCGTCGAGGACCCGCGGGACGAAACGCAGCTTCGAGCCCTGCACCGCTGTGTGCTGCGTAATTGCCCTCTCGAAGAATCATCCCAGTGTGACCGAATATTCGATCGACTGGGCCGGCAGAGCACATTCCGTCGCGAAGGCCGTTCAAAAAACAAGAGGCAGAATTCCTCACATCCCTGCTTGTCCTGTGCCGTCTGGGCCCCGACGAATCGAGGTCTAGAAGTTCTTTTCTAACTCGGTCAAGAGCTGGTCAACGCGGAAGGGTTTGTAGAGGACGGACTTCAGGCCGGCTTGACGAGCTTTGACGATGGAATGGGTTGGATCGTAGCCGAAGCCGGTCATCAAAATGACGGGCAGGTCGGGCTTGATTTCGCGCAACCGGCAGAAGCACTCGTAGCCATCCATGTCCGGCAAACGGATGTCGGCGATGACGACGTCGTAGCTGAAGCGGCGGACCATGCGGCAGGCTTCTTCGGCATTTCGGGCGGTTTCGACCAGGCAGCCGAAGCGGGCCAGCAGCTCGTGGGCCGCGCTGCGGACGGCGTCGTCGCTGTCCACGACCAGAATTCGTTTGCCGCGGAACTTGGGGCGATGCGGGCGCGGAAGCCAGCCGGGGTGGCGTTCCGTCACCGGCGCCATCGTCTCGCCCACATGCTGGATCAATTGTTTGATCTCCCGGGTGTGTTCCAAAACGCGCTGGAGCCGTTCGCAGACAGCCGGTTCGTGGCCGATGTACCGTTCCAGAATCCAGGCGGCGTCGTTAAGAATCTCGTCGACCGGCTTGGCCACCTCCCGCAAGATGAGCTCTGTGTTCTTGCTGACCGTCGTCATCTTTTCAACGGCCAGCAGTTCCAGCGTGTTCAGCGCCATGGCTACTTCACGGCTGAACAGCTCAAGAAACTGCAAGTCGTTCTCGGTAAAGGCGCCCGGTTCCGGACTCTCGACGTTAAACGTCCCTAGAATCTCGTCATGCAAGACCAGCGGCACGGTGAGCGAACTGCGAGCTCCCGGGGCTCCAGGTAGGTACAACGGGTCGGACTGGGTGTCCTCGCAAAGGTAACTCTTGCCCGTGGCCGCCACAAAGCCGGTCACGCCGTTTCCCTGCGGCTTGGCGTATAGCTCGCGTGTCGCCGCGTTGTCGTCCATGCCCACAACGAGAAGCGGGTCCAGTCGGCCCGTGGATTTATCCAACAGTCGAATCTCGACCGTATCGAACTGAAGCAGGCCTTTCGTGAAGTGGATGATTTTCGACTTCAGCAGCTCAATCCGCTCATCGACCGACATGTCCATCAATTCCTGAGCGGACAGGTCGCCCAGCTCCAAGCCGGCCTGGTAGATGGCGTTGAGTTTCTGCTGCTGGAGCACCTCAGTCGAGATGTCCCGGACGACGACGATCAGAAACTCGGGAATCTCTTCGCCGTTTTCGAACAGCGGCGTGACCTGGACCTCGAAGTACGACTTTTCGCCCACCCGCAAGGTGCGCTTGGCGGTTTCTCCCGATCCCAGAGCGGTGTGGAAGGGACAGAAGTCCGGGCCGAGAATCTCCGGCGTCCCGAACAGCTCATAAAAATTACGGCCCACCGTGGGGCCATCCGAACCGCTGAGCCGCCTGAGGGCCGCGTTGCACCAGAAGACTTGCAAATCCTGATCGAGCAGAGCGAAGCCGTCGTCGACCTGCTCCAGGACTCCCCCCGCCTGGGCCAGAGTGGCGGCCGACGCTTTCTCGCCCAAAAGAAAAAGCCCCGAAAACTCCTCTTCGCGAAGTCTTCGGAGCCCGGCCGCAAAAGAGTCCGTTCGGACCACTTCGAAACGTTCGGACAGTTCATCCAACAGCGGAGAGTCCGACTGAGTCTCTTGTGTCAGAACCAGAATCCGCCCCGTTTCAGTCACTTTCACGTCTGAGTCTCACTCCGCACACAACTTCATACAGTCCAAGGGATTATACGAGCCGCTCTCGCAAGGGACAAGAGCGATCGCAGGGGCCCCAAAGGCGAAGGGATTGGTTCTCAGACCTTAGAACGTAGACCTTAGTGGACGTGCAGATCGATCCTCCTGGATCTTCGGTCTTCATTCAACTCTCAACCCTCCCGCAGCCCGGCCAGCGCTTCTTCCACGCTCTGGAGCTGTCCCTTCAACCCCTCTAGTGTTTCTCGGACGTTGTTCACGACTTCCGGCGGCGCTTTTTCAACGAATTGGCGATTGGCCAGTTTCTTTTCGTGGCCGGCGATGAATTTGCGGAGTTTGTCGGCTTCTTTCTGCTTGCGCTGGATTTCCGCCTCGCGGTCGATGATGCCTTCCAGCGGCACAAACCCGTCGGCGTCGCGCAACGAGAAACTGACGGCTCCGGCCGGCCGCTCGACCTTCGCTCCGGCCGCCTCCAGCAGCGTGCGAGCCAGATTCTTGAACTGGCCGGCCACCTCTTGCATCTCCGCCGCCATCTCATCGCTGCACCGGAGATGCAGCCGCAACTGCGTCGCTGGCGGGATGCTGTAAAAGGCCCGCACGTTCCGCACGGCAATGATCGTCTCTTGCAGCTTCTGAAACCGCCGCTCGAGCGTTTTGTCTTGCCACTCGGCCGGCAGGTTCGGCCAGGGAGCGATTATGGCGCTGTCGGCAGCCGGCTGTGGTGCGAGCAAACCCCGGTCCTTTGCGGCCTCGTTCAGCCGCTGCCACAGTTCCTCGGTGATAAAGGGAATGAACGGCTGCAGCAGCCGAATGATCACATCCAGCACGCCGACGAGCATCCGCTGGGCGACGGGCCGATCGGACTGGCTCCGCAAACGCGGCTTCAGCATCTCCAGGTACCAGTCGCAAAACTCATTCCAGACGAACTCGCGTAGCGTGCGGGTGGCGTCGTCGAAGTGGTATCGGTCCAGCAGAGCCGTGACGTCAGCGGCGACCGCCGATAGTCGGCTCAGAATCCAGCGGTCCTCCAGACGCAACTGGTCCGGCGTGACTTCGGCCGGCGAATAGCCTTCCAGGTTCAACAGGGCGAACCGAGCGGCGTTCCACAACTTGTTGCAGAAATTTCGGCCATACTCGAACCGCTCGCTGACCATCCTCGCCACTTTCTCGCCCGGATCCGGGTCAAACCACGGGCTGGAAAACTGCGAGGACTTTTTGCACTTCGGACAGGTGATCCGCGGCTTCTCGCCGCCAGCGGGAACGGCTTTCTGATGCTCCAACGTTTGTGGGATCACATGACCGCAATGGGGACACTCGTAACCGACCGGCAACCGGACGTCTTGCGTTTCTCCGGCCAGCGATGCGATGGTGAAACGCACGGCGTCGGTCCCGTACTTGTCGATCAAGTCCATCGGATCGACGCCGTTGCCTTTCGACTTGGACATCGTCTGGCCAAAGCCGTCCAGAATCTTCGGGTGCACACACACGTGGTGGAAAGGTACGTCGCCCATGTTGTACAGGCCGGTGAGGACCATGCGAGCGACCCACAGCGTAATGATGTCGCGGCTGGTGACCAGCACGCTGGTCGGGTAAAAGTACTCCAGCACCTGGTTGCCTTGGCCGCCGCTGTCATCAGGAATGGGGTTGCCGTCCCGGTCGACCATGGGCGGGTTGTGTTCCCGGTCCGGCCAGCCCAGCGTCGCATGAGGCCAAAGAGCGGAACTGAACCACGTGTCGAGGACATCTTCGTCCTGGATCAGTTTGTGGTCCGGCCCGAGCTCGTCGCCTTTCAGGTCGGTTTCGCTGCAGATGAGCCACGTTTTGTGGTCGTCGTCGTAGCGATAGCAGACGCCGTCGCGGTCGCCAAAGGCCCGCTTCAGATCTTCTTCAGTGCACGTGTTGCAGTACCAAATGGGAATCCGGTGGCCCCACCACAACTGGCGGCTGATGCACCAATCGCGTTTTTCGCCCAGCCAGTCCAGGTAGGTGCGAGCGTACCGCTCGGGGAAGAACCGAACGCGTCCGTCTTCGACCGCTTCGATGGCCGCCTGAGCCAGGTCCGCCATTTTCACGAACCACTGGTCCGACAGGAATGGCTCGATCGGCGTTTTCGATCGGTCGCTATGAGCCAGGTCGATCAGCCGCTCCTCGACCGAAACGAAATGCCCCATCGCCTCCATATCCCGGACGATCTGCTCGCGGGCCTTGTAGCGATCCATGCCTGCGTACTTGCCGCCGTTCTCGTTGATCGTGCCGTCCGGGTTGAGGATGTTGATCATGGGCAGGTTGTTGCGGAGGGCGCAGGCGTAATCGTTCGGATCATGGGCCGGCGTGACCTTCACCGCTCCGGTGCCCATGTCCATCTTCGCCAGTTGACCGTCGGCGATGATGGGGATTTCGCGGTCGACCAGCGGGATGCGGACTTTTTTGCCGACCAAGTGACGGTAGCGGTCGTCGTCGGGATGGACGCAGACGGCCGTATCGCCGAGCATCGTCTCGGGCCGCGTCGTGGAAAAGGCGATCTTTTCATCGGAACCGACGACCGGGTAGGTGAACGTCCAGAAGGCCCCCTGGACCTCTTCATGAAAGACCTCATCGTCAGCGACGGCCGTTTGCAGGTAGGCGTCCCAGTTGACCAGCCGTTTGCCCCGGTAAATGAGCCCATCACGGAACAGGCGGAAAAAGGTGTGCCGGACGGCGCGGGAACAGACCGGGTCAAGGGTGAAGCGGGTCCGCCGCCAATCGCAACTGGAGCCAAGCTGTTTGAGCTGGCTCAGAATCCGCTGCTCATAGGCGTCTTTCCATTTCCAGATGCGGTTGACGAGGGCCTCGCGGCCGACGTCGTGACGCGTCAGGCCTTCCTCTTCGAGCATCCGTCGCTCAACCACGGCCTGTGTGGCGATGCCAGCGTGGTCGGTGCCGGGCATCCAGAGGGCCTCGTAGCCTTGCATCCGCCGCCACCGGGTTAACAGATCCTGCAAGGTGCAGTTCAAAGCGTGCCCCATGTGCAGCGCCCCGGTGACGTTCGGCAGCGGGATCATGATCGTGTGCGGCTTTTTCGCCGGATTGGGGTTGGCGTCGAAATAGCCTCGCTCCTGCCAAAAGTCGAACCACTTCGATTGGACCGTTTTGGGATCGTATTGTTTGGGAATCTCGGTTGTCATGGTTGTGTGTGGGTTAAGTGGTTTGGACCAGGTTGTCAGGTGGTTTCCTTTCCGTCGAGGCCGGCCCGCCCGGCCCCTTTGTGCCGCATGAAGAACCCAGCTCGCTGCGGCGGGCGAGGTCCGTCACGCGTTGGCCGAGGCGCCCGATGTTCCGGCTGCGGCCGCCGCGCCGTTTCGACCGTTTCCGTTCGGGCTCAGCTCGCCGTCGTCTTTGAACAACTTGTACTCCACGCTGTCGACCAGCGCCAGCCAACTGGCCTCGATAATGTTTTCGCTCACCCCGACCGTGGCCCACATTTCTTCGTGGTCCGCGCTCTCGATGACGACCCGAACGCGGGCGGCGGTGCCTTCGGTCGAGTTGATGACGCGCACTTTATAGTCGACCAGGTGCATCTCGGCCAGATTGGGATAAGCGCCGGTCAAAGCCTTCCGCAGCGCATTGTCCAGGGCATTGACCGGGCCGTCGCCTTCCGCCACGACATGTTCGATCCGGCCGTTGACTTTCAGCTTGATCGTCGCCTCGGTTTGCGGCTCGCTGCGTTCGTCCGTCTCCACGTTGACCCGGTAGTGAATTCGCTGAAATTTCGGCTTGTAGGTTCCGGCCTCTTTCTTCACCAACAGGTCGAACGAGGCTTCGGCCGCTTCAAACTGATAGCCGATGTTCTCCAAGTCTTGGACGCGCTGCAGGATTCGCCGCATCAAAGCGTCGTCACTTTCGATGCGGTACTTGGTTGTTTTTGCCACGATGTTCGATCGTCCGGACAACTCGCTTACCAGAATCCGCCGCTCGTTGCCGACCAGCTCCGGCTTGATGTGCTCGTAGCTTTCGGCCACGCGGCTGACGGCATGAACGTGCATACCGCCTTTGTGAGCGAACGCGCTGCTGCCCACGAAAGGCTGATTCGTCCGGAAGTTCATGTTGGCGATCTCGTAGACGTATCGGGACAGCTTGGCCAGGTGCCGCACTCCGTCTTCCCGTAGCACCTCATAGCCCTCTTTTTTCAGCGCCAGGTTGGCGACGACGCTGATCAGGTCCGCGTTTCCGCACCGTTCGCCCAGCCCGTTGATCGTTCCCTGGACCTGGAGCACGCCGTGGTCGACGGCCACGAGCGTGTTGGCGACAGCCAAGTCGCAATCATTGTGACAGTGGATGCCCAGCGGCACGGACAAGGCCTGCCGAGCCGCCTCGACGCCGGCAGCGATCTGTTCGGGCAGGCTGCCGCCGTTGGTATCGCACAGGATGATCGTGTCCGCCCCCGCTTCCTGAGCGGCTTGGACCGTCTTCAAAGCGTATTCGGGATCATGCCGCAAGCCGTCGAAAAAGTGCTCGGCGTCATAATAGACCGTCCGGCCCTCGGCCTTCAGGAACGCGATCGAGTCGCGAATCATAGCCAGGTTCTCTTCCTGGTCGACCCGCAACACCTCTTCCACGTGCAGGTCCCAAGTCTTTCCGACGATCGTGACGACCGGCGCCCGCGAGTCGCGCAGGGCTCGCATGCCGATGTCGTCCTCGGCCGCCAGACCGCGACGCCGCGTCATGCCGAAGGCCGCGATCCGGGCATGTTTCAGGTCCATGTCGGCCACGCGCCGGAAATACTCCTCGTCCTTCGGATTCGACAGCGGATAGCCGCCTTCAATCACGTCGAAGCCCAGCTCGTCCAGCTTCCGAGTGATCAGCAGCTTGTCCTGAAGCGAAAAATTGACCCCTTCGCCCTGACTGCCGTCTCGTAACGTCGTGTCGTAGATTTGAATACGGGTCATCGGATCTTGTTCCTCATCGTCTTTATCGTCTTTAGGGCGGTACTGCTCTGCCAAAACGAAAAACCCTCAGGCCGGCCGACCTGAGGGTTGCTGGTTTGCTCGGTTGTCCAAAGCACCTCAAAGCCGCGCCGACCCCGGGTTCGGCACGATAATAATGCCGACGATAATGCCCACGCCCCCCACGCCGCGAATCGGCGTCGGACCAGTCGGAGCGATCAGGGTCGGTACGACCTCGGCTTTCATTGCCAAAAAACTCCCAACACGTTCACCAAACCGCCATGATCATAGGAGCGAAGCGGCTTGGCGTCAAATGCAAAACCCGAAAAATCCGCTGATCAAACGGCGGCCGGTTCCGGTTCTTCCTGCTCCGCCCCCTGGTTCTTCATCGCCTCCCATTGCTCCAGAGTGAACAGCACTTCGCGGGCTTGCGACCCATTGTACTCGCCGACGATCCCGTCCTCGGCCATGTAGTCGATCAACCGAGCCGCTCGGCCGTAGCCGATGCCCAGGCATCGCTGAAGCAGCGAAACGCTCCCGCGGCCCTCCCGGATCACCACTTCGACGGCTTCGTCGTACAGCTCGTCGCGCGGCCGATCGCCGTCGCGCCGCTTGCCGTTCTGAGCGGCTGAGGTGGTCACCTGGGCCAGCTCCACGCTGTACTGCGGATCCTGATCGCGGAAGAAATCGATCACGTGCTGCACCTCGTCGTCGCTGACGAACGTGCCCTGAGCCCGCGTCAGCTTGCTGGTGCCCGGAGCCAGATACAGCATGTCGCCGTTGCCGAGCAATCGATCGGCTCCGGTCTCGTCCAGCACGACCCGGCTGTCGCTGCGGCTGGCCACTTGGAAAGAAATCCGAGCGGGCAAGTTCGATTTGATCAATCCCGTGACGACATCCACCGTCGGCTTCTGTGTCGCCAAGACCAAATGGATGCCCACGGCCCGCGACTTCTGAGCCAGCCGGATGATGTGCCCTTCGACATCCTTGCCGCAGCTCATCATCAGGTCGGCCATCTCGTCGGCGATGATCACAATGTACGGCATCTGGTCCGGGATGTTGTCCGCTTCCGGGTCTTCCGGATCGATGTCGAGCCGGCGGAGCACCTCGTCCTTGCCCAGCTTGTTGTATCCGTCCAGATGTCGGACCCCGCAGCGGGCCAGCAGGTCGTAACGCTCTTCCATCTTGTCCACGGCCCACGCCAACACCGCCTCGGCCTTTTGCATGTCCGTGATGACCGGATGCATCAAATGTGGAATCCGCTTGTACGGGCTCAGCTCGACCATCTTCGGGTCGATCAGCAGCATCTTGACCTGCTCGGGCGTCCGGGTCATCAAGATCGACAGGATCAGCGAGTTCAGGCAGACGCTTTTGCCCGTGCCCGTCCGACCGGCGATGAGCAAGTGGGGCATCTTGGTCAGGTCGATCACCAGCGGCCGACCGCTGACGTCCTTCCCCAGGAACACCGGAATCCGCTTCTCGCGCACATCGTCCGGACACGATTCGATCAGCTCCTTCAGCCGGACCATGACCCGCTTCTCGTTCGGCACCTCGACCCCGACCGTGTTCTTGCCGGGGATCGGAGCCACCACGCGGACCGACGGCACGCGCAGAGCGATCGCCAAGTCGTCGGCTAGGCTGGTCACCTTCGACAGCCGCAGCCCGGCTTCCAGCTCCAGCTCGAACTGCGTGATGACCGGGCCGGTGTCGACTTCGGCCACCTTCACGTTCAGGCCGAACTCGCGGAAGGTCTTCTCCAGCGTGATGGCCGACAGCCGCGCCTTCTTGGCCAACAGCTCGTAAGGAAACTCCTCCGGTTCTTCCAGAAGGTCCAAGCCGGGCAGCGGATGGTCGTCCCCGGCCCCGACGCGGCTACTGGCTTCCAGCTCATCCATCAGCCGCTCACGGGCCGACTTGCGTGTCTGGACCGTCACAGGCGGATTGACCTTCAGCGGAGCCCGCTCGGACGTCGCTTC
>JAADHY010000634.1 GCA_013151585.1 Planctomycetota bacterium | reverse complement strand
TGATCGTCGAACATCACGAGACAGGGACGAAGATGGACCGGCCGTTTGAATATGTCGACGGCCTGCTGATGCGGCCGAGCGACTTCAGCGTGACCCGTTGGACCGCGCCCGGAGACCGACCCGGCCCGCGTGGTCGGGGCAACTTCTGGTGGAACATGCTTTCGACGCCGCGCGCGGCGGATTATGCACCCGTCGATTACCTCAAGAAACGCTTGGCGGTCTGGAGCGGCCCTCGTCCGCCGTTCATCACGTGTCTGATCCACGAGAACAACTTCTACCGCGGTCTCGCGACCCCATGGGCGTTGGTATACTATGCCGATCGTCGCAAGACCCGCCCTCGCCAGCCGCCTTTTGACCTGAGCGCTCCGGATGCCTCGACGCCGCGATCACCCGCCGACCGCGAACGAATCTGGCAGGCCTACGAAAAGCTCGTCGCCTATGCCGCACGACACCTGATCGTCGTCACTTCCGAAGACGTCGCCCGAATGGCTCCGGCCCCGCACTCGCAATGACGTCTCGGTGGCCGATCGGACCGCGCCGCAGCGACCATGCCCGGCGGTTCGCTCAGGGAGCGTCAGAGAGTCAGAGAATGACGTGCTTATTTTGTAGGATGGACATTCCTGGCCGTCGCCTTTTTGGCGGGCTGGAAAGCGCGTCCTACAGCCCGAGCCGCACAACTTACTTTCTGACGGTTCCCCAGAACACGCAAAACGCGTCTGCCGATTCGCTCACAAAAAGCGGGACGGGGAGAGGTCGTCGCCTCCCGAGCGACCGACGCGGGGGGGCGATACGCCGAGACTGGCGGCGAGACCTTCTAGATTCCGCAGAATGACTTGCCGTCGCTGGATGAGCAGGTAGCCCTCCGCTTGAAGTTCGCCCAACACGACCGTGACCGTTTCGCGCGTGCTCCCAATGATACTCGCCAGCTCCTGATGGGACAGCTTAATATCGATCAGAAGGCCGTCGGAAGTGGCCCGCCCATATTTCTCGGCCAATTCCAAGAGCAAATGGATGAGCCGTTCGCGGTTAGAGCGGAACAGCAGCGACTTGAGCCGACGTTCCGTACGGCGGCGCCGCAAGCCCATGAGGCGAGTCACCTCCAGAGAAACCTCGGGATGTTTTTCCATCAATTCGCGAACAGCCTCCCCCGGGATCAGCACGACTCGAGACGGGATCATCGCCTCAGCGAATTCTTCCCGCTGTCCCGGTTCCACCAGTGCCAACTCGCCGAACAATTCGCCCGGCTCGATCAAAGCGAGGACAGCTTCTTTGCCGTCGTGGGTAATGTGGTAGAGTTTCACTCGGCCGGACGCCAGCAGCAGGACCGAATCGCTTTGATCGGACGGCAGATAGATCAGGCTCTTGCGGGCGAACGTTCGCATCAGGCACCGAGATTCCAGTGCTTCGATTTCTTCGGCGTCGAGCCGTTCAAACAGGTCGCACCGCTTCAAGTACCAGAACTTCTCTTGCATGGCAGGCTGCTCCGCGCCGGCCCGCGCCGTGCTGGGTTGCCGCAGTTCTCGACGGATCGGACAGCCGTCCGGCCCATCGGGAAGATTCTCCAACGATGCCGCCTTCGGCACCGCGGCGTGAGGAACGAACCAGGCGGGCGGGATGAAGATCAGTTGCGCCGGAGGGCTTTGGGCCGGCCGAAGATTTCGCCAAGAACGATGGCTTGGCGGGCACCGGCCGGAGTCGAAAGCAAGTGAACGATACTCGCGACTGCGATGTTGCGACTGGTGTGAGCCGGAGGCGGTTCAGTCCCGGTCGACGGGCCCAGGTCCTCAATGATTTCCTGTTCCAGCTCTTTGACCGCCGCCAGGATATGCTGCCGAACGTGTTCGGAGACCTGCTGCTTACCGATGTATTCATCCACATGTTTTCGGATGGTCGACCCGAGCTGCTCTGGCCCGGTCAAGCGTCGCTTGGCGATCTGTTCGCCGGGCCGCACACGCTCGCTCAATGCCCGTCGCTCCGTGAGGGCGGGCCTTTGCTGAGGGGACGGGCGGGGAGGAGCGGGGGTAGCCGGCTGACGTGGTGGACGGCGAGGGCGGATGGGAGGGCGGCCTGACCGCGACCGAGGCCCTTGCGGTGGAACGGGTCGCTGGGGAGCAGGTTTCGGTTTCCCCTGAATCTGTTCCAAAAACATTTCGATCTCGTCGTCCAGTCGCGGGTCGCGGGCGCCGCCGGCCTGGGCGCGGGGCCGCGGGCGACCGGGGACTTTGCGTCGATTGGCCTCTCGCTTTCCCTGAGCCAGCGCGTTTAAGAGCCAGCCGAGAAACGCGATGACCATCACAATGACTCCGACCAGGTCATTGACGTCCGCCAAAACCGTGTTCCCCGCCGGCCAGTGCATTCGCGATTCCTCGTTCTCCAATGTTGGGGGGCACCCCAAAAACCGAGAGTCCTTCCGCTGCTCGCCGAGAGTCTCTCCTTGGAGCCCCCCGTTTGCTCTTGGTGGAAGCAATCCGAAGGGCCGTCTGCCGGAAGATGGGCTACTTGGTCAACGATCCGGCGGCAACCGCTTCCATCGACGCGATCGAGTCGCGCATCTTGGTATCGGCTTGAATGTTCTTCAACTCATAGTAGTCCAACAACCCCAATTTGCCCGATCGGAAAGCGGCGGAAATCGCCTTCGGAACCTCGGCCTCGGCCAACACGACTTTGGCCCGGTTTTCCTGGACCTTGGCGATCATCTCCTGTTCGCGTGCCATGGCGGCCGCCCGTCGTTCTTCGGCCTTCGCCTGAGCCACGCGCATGTCGGCTTCGGCCTGATCCGCCTGCAATCGGGCTCCGATGTTTTCGCCCACATCGACATCCGCGATGTCAATGGATACGATTTCAAACGCCGTCTGCGCTTCCAGCCCCTGATTCAACACAGTCCGCGAAATGCTGTCGGGATTCTCGAGCACGTCTTTGTATGAGGGCGTAGAGCCGATCGCCTGGACGATGCCTTGCCCCACCCGGGCAATCACTGTCTCTTCGGTGGCTCCGCCGACAAGCTGCTTGATGTTGGTCCGTACGGTCACACGAGCCCGCACTTTCAACTGGATGCCGTCGCCGGCGACCGCTTCCAACGGGCCGGATGACTTGTTGGGATCCGGACAGTCGATCACCTTCGGATAAACACTCGTTCGGACGGCGTCCAAAATGTCGCGGCCGGCTAAGTCAATGGCCTGAGCAGTTTGCCAATCCAGGTCGAGGTTGGCCCGATGAGCAGCGATGAGTGCGCGAATGACGTTTGGCACGTTGCCACCGGCCAGGTAATGGGCCTCCAGAGCCCGGGTCGAGATGGGATAGGCCCGAGTGATGCCCGCCTGCACGGCCATGATTTTCGCCCGCACGATCACCGCCGGGTTGACTTTGCGGAAGCTCATCATGACCAGGTTCGGGAAAGAAATTCCCGCTCGGGTCATCTTGCATTGAATCCAGAGGCTGAAATAGCGGGCAAAGACTGCCAGGAAGACCAGCACCAAGACCGTAACCAGAATGAACACCCCCAGCATCAAGTTGCTGACGGGGCTCACCTGCTGTCCGAGCAATCCCATCCACTCGCTCATCATGCACCATCCTTACTGTTTGCCGTCGGCCCAGGCTTTCGGGCCTCGCCATTTCAGCACTCGCGCGTAACTAACTGCCCGCATGTTACAACGAATAGGCCCCAATGATCAAACAGGAAATTCTCAAAAAGGATAAAAAGCCGTGAGGGCCGCGCACGACCTCCGTCAGCAATGGGACCATCCGCCGCGAAGCGAAGCTCGAGCTGACCCTTGACGTGCGGAAAAACAACGATGTCTCTCCACCGCCGCGTCCCTTACGCCGGCAGGTCAAAGTCCAGTTGTTCCTGATCGGGTGAAGGTGACGACGGGGATGAGGACGCGGGTGGCTCGCCGCTCTCTTCCTGGGGGACCCGACGCACGACCAAGCGATTCCCCTTGACCGACAGTACGCGCACCGTCTCCCCGCGATCGACGATGATCCCTTCACTTTCGCAATGGTAGCGTTCCCCATCCACAACGACGATCCCCGCCGGGTTCAAAAGGGTCACCGTTTTGCCGACTTTGCCAACCAGTTGCGAAAGGTGTTCTTCCTCTTCCACGTAGGGTTTCAGCTCTTCGGGGTTCTGCGGTTCGACCAGCAGGTTCCGGCCGAATTCAGTTCGAGGCAGCAACGAAAAGGCGCCGATGATCACCGCGGGAATCAAAAGCACGACGGCAAGAATGTACGACCACCACCACACCATCTGGTCTGTTTGCCACCAGGCCTTCACGGCGCACCAGATGGATACGCCCAAGCAAATCAGCGCGGCCGTGACGATCACCCCGCCCGACGGGATAAAAACCTCGGCAACGAACAATGCCAGTGCCAGCGCGAGCATCAGGAATGTCAGCAGGGTGTAGTTGTCCATCCTCGACTCTCCCGGGCCCTCTTGCGGCGCGCCAGGCTTACTATTTCTCGGAACAGACACCGTTCTCGCCGGGCAATGCGGATCAGCCCTTCTCCGATTCCCACCACCAGTAGTTTAGCCGCTCGGACCGTTCTGACAATCCCGCCGTCGCCCGTCCTCGCCGTGCCCCGATCCTTCCCCAACGGGGACGATCTCCCACCATCTCCCAAAAAGCCGCCGGGCGCACAGACGCAATCGATCGCAAAAAGCTCGCCCATCCGGCGAAGGCGGCGCCGGTCCGCTCCGCAGCTACGAACCTTCTCTGCGCGGTCCGGTCACCGTCCGACGAAAGCGGCTGGCCGGTATCGGCGATTCGCCTTTCAGGGCAAGGATTGCAAAGGGGAAAGTCGGTTGGCAAGCTTGGAGGGGGTCAGACGCACCGCGGAGCGTCGCCGGATGAACAACGGCGAAGGGAAATCAACAAGCGGGAGGAAAGGACGATGGCGATTCATGTCGTTCTGTTCAATGGGTCACCGCGGAAGGGCGGCAACACAGAGCTGTGCTTGAAACGAGTCGAAACGGGATTGCGAGCCGAGGGTATTCAGACCGAAATCGTTCCGCTGGCGGAGCGAGACATTCAGCCGTGTCAGGTGTGTCTGGGTTGCAAAGGGACGCGGCGGTGTGCTCAGGAAGACGACTTGAACGAACTGATCGAGAAGATGGAAGAAGCGGACGGGATCATCATTGGTTCGCCGACATGGTTCGGATCGGTCACGGGTTGGGTGAAGAATCTGATCGACCGAGCGGGCTATGTCTCTCGGATGAACGACCACATGTTCTATCGGAAGGTCGGAGCGCCGGTGATCGCGGTACGTCGAGGCGGCGCGGTCCAAGTCTACAACGAGATCATGTCTTTCTTCGCGATCAACCATTTTTACATGGTGGGAAGTTCCTATTGGAACTTTGCTTTCGGCTGGCAGGAAGGCGAGGCGGCCGACGACGCCGAGGGCATGCGAACCATGGACGACCTGGCCGCCAACATGGCTCACTTGCTGAAAGCGTTGAAAAGATAGCCGACCACGAGAGGGGGACGACATCCGAGCACGCTGGGGCGTTCGGCGGAGCGTTCGCGTCCGTTTGTGCCCGATCGGTCGGGCTTTCGCGGGGCGCTATGATTCGGACGCCCGCAGGCTTGCCTTTCGCCTTCCCCGCTGAAAGAATGAGCTTTTCGGCCGTCAGGCCGGCTGGAGCGCAGCCACGTCAGCCGCTGGATGTCTGGGTTTGCCGCGTTGGATTTCCTACCGAGAAGGTGCATCATGACTGAGAAAGCTCCTTGGATCACTTTTCGACCGGAATTGAGAGTCCTCGACTGCACGATCCGCGACGGAGGTCTGGTCAACAACCACCAATTCACCGACGAATTCGTTCGCGCCGTGTACGAGACTTGTATTGGGGCCGGCATCGACTACATGGAGATCGGTTATAAAAATTCGCCCAAACAGTTTTCCCCGGACGAATTCGGTCCGTGGAAGTACTGCAACGAAGAAGACTTGCAACGCGTCGTCGGCGACCACGATCCGGAAAAGACGGGACTGAAACTCTCGGCTATGGCCGATGCAGGGAAAAGCGATTGGAAAGAGCAGATTGTCCCGGCCGACCAGAGCGTGCTGAGCATGATCCGAGTGGCCTTCTACGCGCACCAGGTCCCCGAGGCGGTAGCGATGATCGAGCACGCTCACGAAATGGGCTACGAAACCTCGGCCAATCTGATGGCCGTTTCGAATATCACCGAGACGGAAATCGACACGGTCTTGGACGCCGTGGCCAAGACGCCCGCCGATGTGATGGTCATCGTCGACAGCTTCGGTCATCTGTACCGCGAGCAAATTGACCTTTTGTATCACAAGTATTCCGAGGCTTTGGCGGGAACCGGCAAGGAGATCGGGATCCACGCGCACAACAATCAGCAGTTGGCTTTCGCCAATACCATCGAAGCGATCATCCTCGGCGCGAATTACGCGGACGCCACCATGCTGGGCATGGGCCGTGGGGCTGGAAACTGTCCCATGGAGTTGCTGCTCGGCTTTCTGCGTAATCCGAAGTTCAAACTGCGGCCCGTGATTCAGCTCCTGCAGACCCATGTCGAGCCTCTTCGGAAGACATTGGAATGGGGACCGCTGGTCCCATACAACCTGACCGGGCAGATGAATCTTCATCCGCGCAACGCGATCCAGTTCCGCGCCAGCGAGGACCGCGACGACTACGTCAAATTCTACGACCAATTGATCAGCGATACGTAGCACTCGCCTCCGTCCCGGATCAGTGATCAAGGGGCGCATCCGTCCGGTTGCTCGTTAAGCGCGTTCGAGAAATCCATGGCGGTATTCGAAACAGAAACGGTTTTGCATTGCTCTCCGGAAGAGGCCTTTGAGTTCTTGGCCCGGCCAGAGAATTTGAACCGGGTGACCGATCCGAGCGTCGGGTTGGAGCTGGTGGACGCTCCCGAGCGACTCTACGAAGGTGCTCGGCTGCGCCTGCACGTCCCGGGATTCGGTCCCGCACAAGAGCTGGTGCATGAGATCACAACCTTTGAGCCACCGCACCGGTTCGTCGAGCGACAGGTGAAGGGGCCGTTCCAAAGCTGGGTGCATGAGCATCGGTTCGAAGCGAACGGCGACGGAACGGTGCGATTAATCGATCGCGTCGAGTTTGAACCGCCCGGCGGGCTACTGGGGATGTTGCTGACCGAAGACCGAATCCGACGCACGTTGGAGTCGAGTTTCTCGTACCGCCAACGTGAGCTGAAACGTTTGTTCGAGCAGCGTGGGGGAAAGCCGGTAGATGAGTGATGGCGCCAGCGGGCTCGCGGTGGCAAATGCGTTCCCCGAGAGCACTCAAGGAGCGATGACTCAGGGAGCGTTTTGGGAAGGCATCTCGCTAGCCGCCTGGCCGCCTTCCGGAACCATGTTGCACGTCTCCGGACCGCTCGACGGAGTGGACGCTTTTGCTTCTTCCGAATGTCGGACGAGCAGCACGCCGTCCTCCGGTGACTGCGATGATTCCCGGTCACACAAGGCCAAGGCTTTTTCCAGGACTGGGTCTTCGGGCCAGTACGTCAGCGCTCGAGTCAGGATGCCGCGGGCTTGGACTTGGTGGCCGCGACGTAGCGCGCACAAGCTCCGCAGGACTTCGACCTCACGGATCGGACTGGGATGCAGATGAGAAAGCGCGTCGAAGGCGGCTTGGGCCAACGCGTAGTCCTTCAACCGCAGGCACGCGTCGCCGAATTCCACGTAGTCGGCGGCTGAAAGCTGATCGGCCGCGTGTTCTAAACAACGGCGAAAGTCTTTCTGAGCCTGGATGTAGTGCCCGGCGCGGTAAGCGCAGCGTCCCCGAGCGCGCAGCGTACGCCAGTCCTCGGGGGCTTGCTGGAGGGCGATGGAGTAGTAGCGTCGGGCATCGTCCCACTGGCCGGTCACTTCGCTAAGACACGCAGCAGCCAAGAGCAATCGTCGGTCGCGTGGTCGCTGGTTGAGGGCTTTGTGGAGCACCTTCTGGGCCTCGTCCAGATCCGTTTGCCCGACCAAGGCCGACGCCAAGTCGCAGATGTACTGAGTGTTCTGGGGAGCCAGCTCTGTGGCGCGCCGGAGGGCTTCCAGAGCGATTGTTTGGGCCCCGGACGGCGTCTCCGCCGCCGGAGAGGAGGCAATGGCTAATCGCGACGCCGCATCGTGCAGAAGCGATGCAGAGTCTGGATGAGTAGCGATGATCGTTCGCAGCATTTGCGCGTAAGCGGCCAGGTCGCCTTGATCCAAAGCGATTTCGGCTTGAAGCTGACGGGCCTCGGCGCAATAAGGATCGAGTTTCAGCACGGCGCGAAGAGTTTGCTGGGCGCGGCGGAACTCGCCGGCCGCGTACAGTCGGCGTGCCTCATAAAGCATCTGAGTTTTTCGGTCGGCCGGCGCCGACATGCGGCGTCCGGCCAAACGGCCGAATGCTTGAAACCGAATGGGCGACTGCTTTCGGTTGTCCGTGACAGGCCCCTTTTGCGGTCGCCGCCCCGAGCGAACTACGCGATCAGAGCGTGTCTCCAGTTGGCTCAACTGGACGGAAGGCGATTGGGCGCGCAGCGTCATGGCGTCGGCGCAAAGGAATCCGGCCAACAAGAGCATGACGGCAGTCCGGCCGCTCCGCCCGCTGCTATGGTTCCGGGACGGGCGCCGGCAGCGGCGGCAAGAATTTCTTGGTATCTTTCTCGGGTTCATCGGGTTTATCCCCGTCGGGTCTCCCATCCTCTTCGACGACTGCGTCGTCTGGTGACGGTTCCTCCGACTGCGATTCCGACGCCGACGACCAGGGCCACAGCCGATGGTATTGCTCATGAATCCGGGCTTCGATGAAATCGCGAAGCCTCAAGGCCTCGGCATCGTTCTTATTGTGGATCAAAGCGCGCTTGATGTGATGCTGGGCCCGCAGCAGTTCCCCTCGTTCCAGATATTTCTCAGCCAACTCCCGCTGCATTCGGGCCAAGTTGCGTCGATTGATGGCCGCCAGATTGTCCCGAAAATGGTCCTGACGGCGCTGGTACTCATACTCGAGCCCTTCACCCTCCATTTCCATTTCTGGATCGCGTACGATCCTTGGAGTCAACAAGACGATCAACTCAACGCGATCCACCTGCTCGCTCTTGTTCCGAAACAGATGCCCGATGCCGGGCAAAGCGCCGAGTAACGGCACGCGGTTGTACGTCTCCTTCACTTGCTCCTCGATCAGGCCGCCGATCACAATAGTTTGCTGGTCGCGGACCATGACGTTCGTGGTGACTTCCGTGGTGGTCTGGTCGGGCAGACCGGTCTGCTCGTTGATGCTGGCCGAGCTTCGCTCCGGATGCACCTCCATCCGGATATAGCCGTCCGGCGAGATGAACGGCCGAATGATCAGTTTCGTGCCGACGTCCAGGAAATTAACGTTTTCGACCGTCTGAGTGCCGTTGAAGGCGAGCGTTTTGTAGCTGAGCCGGTCGCCGATGATCAGTTGCGCTTTCTGCTTGTTGATGACACGGACCTGCGGAGCCGCAATCAGGTTGGTGTCGGCGATCGTCTCCAAAGCTTTGATGAAGGCGCCAACGTCTCCACGGATCAATCCGAATTTCAGGCCGGCCGAGTTGGCCAGGAATTCGGTCAATGCCGCTGTATTCGAAAAGTCTTTGCTGTCGCTCCCGTTCGGAAAGGCCCCCGCGGCGTCGAGGACTTTCCCGTTGCCGGACAGCCCCAGCGTCTTGACGTCGCCATCAAGCAACGCAAAGTTTACACCGAACTGCAACGCGTCGTTCAGCCGGACGGTCAGTATCTTGGCCTCGATCACCACTTGCAGGGGCGGGACGTCCATTTCCTCGACAACGCGATCCACTTCTTTGATGACGTCTTCGTAGTCCTGAACAAGCAGCGCGTCCTGCTGGGAGAGCCGATCACCGCCCGCCGACTCGGAATCGGTCTGGATGCCGCTTTCGTTGGGATTTGTCATGGCAATCTTGCCGATGTCCTGGGTGAGGATCGGGGTGATCAATGCCTGCAGGTCGGCCACGCTGATGTAGTTCGGTCGGTAGACCCTTGTCACAATCTTGCGATCGGCCATGCGTCGGGCTCGGGCCTCGCTGTCGGTCAATACGTACAGAAAGTTTCCGTCCTGTTCGTAGACGTAACCCATGGACCGCACGATCGCGTCCAGGGCTTCTTTGATCGTGACGTTTTCCAAGTTCACCGCCGGCACCGTTCCCTGAACGCTTTTGGTGACCAGGATGTTGGCGCCCAGCAACTGCCCGAGCATGCGAAGGACCTCCCGGATGTCCGCGTCTTGAAAGCGAAGCGTGTAAAGGTCCGGCTCGCCCGAAGCATTCTTGACGCTCAGGACGGCTTCCGAGTCGCTGTCGGAGCCTTCGGACTGACTTGTTGTTGCTTTCGTTTCGGGTTCGTCCTCCGCGGGCTGGGCGGGAGTCGCAGTCCGACTTGCGTCTTGGGAGGTTGAGGGCGCCGGCTGATCGGACGCTGCCCCATTTTTCGCGGAACTTGGGCTTGCCGCCGCTTGAGGCGTCGCGGAACTGTCGGGCAAGGCAGGGGCATTAGGCGGCGCTTCGTCGCTGGTCGGCGGCGCCGTCGATTCACGGGAAGACGGCGAGGTCACCGATGTCGACAAAGGCCGTTTTGCCGAAGAGACCGGCGTGATCGTCAAACGGGCAGAACGAGCAGGGCGCGACTCGGCGGTCTCATGATGAGCGGAAGACCGGGAATCACTCTCGTTGCGATGGGACGATCGATCCCGGTGTTGCAATTGAGCCAATTGCGCTTGCACTTCTTGAAGTTGCTGGTTTTGCTGGAGCTGTTGCAGCAGCAAAATGGTCCGATGAAGGTCCTCCGTGCGACGATTCCATTCCGCCCGTGTCAGTTCCTGCAGTCTTTGCTCCAGGCGGATCAGCCGGGCTTCGAGCTCTCGGTCGATTTGTGAAGCCGGCCAGTCGGAGCCGGCACCATCCGGCAGAGCTGATCCGAGGATTGCATCGTGTCGAGACGCGGCGGTTGTGCGACGGGACCGCTCTGTTGCCGTGGGCGACACAGCCTGAAACGCCACGTGAGGACGCGTCCGATGGCCGGCGACGCCAGGAGGGTATGACGGCTTTCCCGGTCGTTGCGACGGGATCTCTTCGATCATTGGTTCGAGTCGAACGATCAAGCCGGCCGCTTCTTTCGGTCGTCGGGAAGCCCCGACTTTCGAGGACTGGCACGCTTGGGAATTCAGGGATGCCGATCGTTCAGAGCCGGACTTCGCGGGCGGTTGGGATTGTCCGACGGAGGCCTTTGAACCGAAAGGTGCAGAACGGCACTCGGAGCGGTCGGACTCGGACCGGACGATTTCTCGCCGGACAACTTGTTCCGGTCGGCTTTCCGATCGGTCGGATTCCGGTTGTAGGCCGCGAGCTGATGATTGCCCCGGCGCGACATCACTCTGAGTCGCTAGGTGGGCGGCGTTAGCACCGTGGGCTGCCCGCTTGGCGTCCGCATCCACTGGAGTTCCGCTGGGGTTCGCAAGACTTGCCGTCTGCGGAGGCGCGGCCCTTTCCGGTGACGCGACGACGGCTGCAATCACCAAACACAGCACGACGCCGCATCCGAGCAAGGAAGCGCGGAAGGCCGCATGGAGGGCCGCGTTCATCCTTTCATTGGTCGTCCCTGACGTGGCTGTCACAGCGTCCTCAACTCACAAATCCGTCCTTGGAGTCAGTCGATCGACCCGAGGCGGCCTCTTCCGGGAGTCCTTCTGAATCGCACGAACCCGCCGCGTCAGCGAGCGACGGTTAGGGAATTGCCTCGCTCCCGGCTCCAGTCGGTGCTTCGCATCGGATCTCGGTCGTCCCTTTGTCCCTCTCTGGACTGACGAAAAAACGAGCTACTGCCGCCGCCAGGATTCGCGACGGGATTGCAGTTCCGCGCGGTTCGAGCCGCTTTTGTCGCGGATGGTCAACTCGTAGGTTTCTCCGTCAGCGGTCAGCACCACGCGACGAGGATAAATCGCCTGGACCTGAAAGGTCTTCCCTTTCCAGGGAATCATATTTCCTTCGAAGTACAAGCGGCCGTTGATGAAAGCCGCGCGTTGCTTCACGCCGATGATGGTGCTCTTTAGAACCAGCCCGTCGATGGAATGAGGGTCTTCGTCAGCTTGGGGTGATGGTTCGGGTTCAGGGGGCTCTTCAGCAAAGATGTTCGTCACGGGTGGCGGAAACTGGTCGTGATCGATCCGGAAGGGATCGCTTTGAATGGCTGCCGCTTCGATGGGACGGACCAGCGGGTCCGTCTGCAGAATCTGGTCTGCTTGCTTCCACGACAAAGGCGATCCGCCCGCCCGAGGTCGATCCGCTGACGAGTCGGAGAAATCGGCCACGGCTTCGATGGGCGGACTGGCTGGCGGCGGAGTGGTCGCCGGAGCCGCCTGCGCGGCCCTCGGCTGCTCGCTCCGGAAAGCTCGCAGCAAGGGCGGAATCCAGAAGTACAACCCGATCAGCAGCAGAACGCCCAAAAGGGCCGTCTTCTGCCAGCTTTTCTTCATGTCGGCGATAAGTTGGTTCGCCAAAGTCTGAATCACGGCCGAACTTCCAGTTTCCCTCGCTTCAGACAGCAGTACCGAGATGCACCCGACGTGCGCACCGGGCAGACTCTGTCCCCGCAAACTCGCGCTTACCCTAACTTTTTATCGGCAGTCGAATCCGGAGGATTGGTGCTATTTTCGTCATATCCGGCTTTTTCGGCGCGACGCGAAAACGCCGCAAACTTTACCTCGCACCAGATTTCCTCTCTATTTCCTCTATCTTCCTGCGCCATCGCCAGCGACCGGATGCAGTAGACTCGCCGCTGGCTTTCCAACCCGCGCAGGAAAGCCACCAAGTCGGAAAAGCTTCCAGACAGTGCCACCTGGAAAGTCTGAATGGCAATCGTTTCTCGCTCGACCGTCTCCAGCGGCTCCAATCGCGTGATGCAAAGGCCATGACGGTCGGCCAGACGGGCCACGTCGCTGATGACCCCCTGCAGGTCGGGATTCTCCGGGATGACCGTTTCCGCCTGCTCCAGGTAGGCGTCCAGGTCTCGCAGTTGTTTCCTCAGCGATTCGAGCTCAGCGACCCGATTCGGCACCTGAGCCATCATCTGCTCGGCCGCATGAATCTGCGATTCGGCGAGCTGGCACGCATGCTGGCCGGGGACATAAATCACAAACAAAAAGAAGATTGTCATACCGACCAGCCCCACGGCGGTCAGGATGGTTTCGCGTCGGATCGGGTCGTCCATGGCACTGCCCCACTGTTCATTTTGAGAGAACAACAGACACGCTCGGGCGGTCAAAGTGGCCTCGCGGCTGGTCGCGCAGGCCGACTGCCGTCGATGTCACGACGTCACGGCGGTCCTACGGCGGCGATGGGACTCGACACCTCTGACGAACTCGGCGGAATTTCAGGATCCGGCGGTTCCGCCGGTTTTCCAGACGACGCCCGCGGGCGACGGACCTGCAGCCGGATCTCGAAGGATCGCAACTGATGCTCGCCGTACTCGTACGTGTCCGAATACTGAAGCTGAACGTCGTCGAACAGTCCCGCGTCGTGGAGAGCCGCGATGTAGGAGGAGATGGCCAGATCGTTGGGAGCCAACCCTTCGATCGACACCGTCACTACTTTATGATCCGATTCATCCCGGATGGCCTGCAGGTCGCGTTCGGCCGGGGGCTTCGGCTTGGCCTCTTGGCGGTTCTCGGGGTGGACCTTTCCGGCAGTGACCGCGCGAACCTGTCTCGGAGCGGATTTTTCCTCGAGGTTCAGCTCGCACCGCGTCAGGGAAACGTATTTCGGAAGGCAACGGACGACAGCGGCCAAGACACGCGTGGCGGAAACGCGCAGGCGGAGATGGGCCAACAGGTTGGCGTGAAGTTCACGTTGACGGATTTCTGCCTTGATCTGTTCGGGGTCCCCAAGCTGACTCAGCATGCGTCCCGCCTGCAACTGAAGTCGATCGCGTTGAGCTTCTAGTGTCAACCGGTTCCGCCGCTGTTGCCAAGTGCCGGCCACGATCAGGGACAGGAACACGACCAGTGTGATCCGGCGCGAAAGGCGCTTCCGCGACCGCTCGCGCTCGTGCTTGTAACTCGCCGGAAGGAAGTCGATGTCCTGAACCATTTTCGTTTGCGTTTTCTCGGCGTCGCTCGGCATCGAAAATGCCGGGCGAGGCTCTTACGTTTCGTCCGAACCTACGGCTCTGTCAGCGCAAAAATCGGGATCATCCTTTGTTGTGGCGTGGGCGTCTCGCCCGCGAACAGCAGCCGAGACGGTTGCACCAAAATCCGACTTTCTCCTGAAGACAGAACATTAGATTTGCTTTTGCGACAAACCGATGGCGGTCGCCCATCGCCCGGGACGCTCCACCAATTCGGGCTCTACGGGCAAGTGCCCCAGAGATTGGAACGGGTTCCCCAACTCGCAAGGCGTTTGAAGATTCTTTTCGAAAAACTCGACCAGCCACGGACTGGCTTCACTCCCGGTGACGATCACTTTTTCCAGTGGCTTCCCTCGGAACGTGACTTTGAAATAGCGCATGCAGAGCTCGACCTCCGCACTCAGACTCTCCAGCGGGCGCCGAATCGCTTCGATGACCGTTTGATGGATTTCGTTGTCCGGATCGAGGTTTGTCGATGCGAGGACGGTGTCTCGCATCTGGGCCGCTTCCTGGACGGGCAGCGCCAAATGCTGCGCCACCGCCTGGTCGAAGTGGATTCCCCCTCGATTGACATACTTGAGGAACAAAATTCGGGAACCCTCGGCAAAGATCACGGCTGTGGCGGCATCTCCCAAGTGGAGGTAAGCTCGGCGTGTCGCGTCCTCGCCGTTTCCATTCGAAAAGCTTCGCACGATCGCGCATGGCTCGGCGTCGATTGCCTGGGGGGCCAATCCAGCTTGCTCCAAGATACCAACGTGACGCTTCAGCACGCCGCGGTGGC
>JAADHY010000590.1 GCA_013151585.1 Planctomycetota bacterium | reverse complement strand
TGGCCAACGTGCCGTCCCGCCAGCGCAGGACGTTTTCCCGTTCGACGTCGCTTTCCGCTTCGGTCACCTTGTGCGGATCGTCCCACACCCGAAAGTCCGGGTGCTCGCCCGTGCCCCGACCGCCGACGCTCGTGGCCATGCGCCACCCGCCCGCTGTGTTGGCAAAGTAGGTCTTGAGATTCGCGTCCCCGGCCAAACGCACCCGATGCCCCCAGTTGCGACGGTACCAGTCGCTCTCCAGGATCTCCCGGCAGCGGAGCGAGTCGCGCGTGCTCAGGTCCGCGCTGTAGCTGGCGAACAGCCAACGACTCTCCGGCCAGCCGGCCGGGCCCCACACCCAGCAGGGCCAAAACACGGCCACCAGCAGCGACTTCATGCAACCCGGCGGCACGTTGATCAAGAGCTTGTAATGGGGCGTGCGCGTGGCGTACTCCAGATGCTCGCAGATGGCCCGGATGTGCCAATTGTCGAGAAAAGCCATGCGCGGCTCGACGATCGGCCAAGCGTGACGCACAAAGGCGTGCAGGCTGCTTTCGCAGGCGTCCGCCTCCGGGGTCCGCCGATTCCACCGTCGCAGCTCGCGGAGCACCTCCAGCTTACGCCGCCGGCTCGGATCCGCCGCCAACTCCCGCCGGATCCGCTTCAGCACGTCGCTCCGCTTCGGCCAGCTCCCGCTCGATGAGCCGGTCCAGTTGCTCGTCGGTGAGCTGGACCTGTTCGAGCCGTTCGACATAGCCGCGATGCTTGCCTTGGCACTTCAAGTAAAAACAGATCGCCCACGACTCGCCCTCGGCGATGGCCTGGTACAGCTTCATCTCGGCCGTGTCCAGCATCAGGCCGCGCGCTTCGTCGATGGCCCGCTGCACGATCTCCGGGTACTTCCGCGCGTAAGTGTAGATCGTCTGGGGCGAGCAACCGAGGCGCTTGGCCGCGATGTAAACCATGCCCTGCGACTTGCGGATCGCCTCGGCGATGACCTCCGGCTGGTAGCGGCCTGCCATCTCGGGATCCCTTTTTGCAGCTCTCCAAAATATCCAATCCGCCGGCGGCCGCAGGGCCGTGCCGCGGAGCCGTGTTCGTGGGTCGGACAGCGCCGGCCCGGACTTGCCCCGGGCTCTCCGGGCTGGTTCGCCCGGTGCGTCGCTTCTACGCTTTCGGCGCGTTGCCCGCTTCTTCGGCGGGCGATCTGTCGATCGCGTCCTCCTCGGTCAGATTGTCGGCCGTCCGCTTCATTCGGTCGATCAGCCACAAAAAGGCCACGGCCGTGTTCTTGATGTTTCGCAGCTCCTTGACCCGGGCCAACGCCTCGAACAGGTCCCGATACTTGGCCAGGGGCGCTGCGTAGGTTTCGTCGGCGGCCACCGCCTCGGCCGCTTCCTCCAGGATCGCGTCCAGCTCTTCCACCTCCTCCGGCAAAAACCACAGCAGGATCTTCTCGGTCCGGGGCTGAACGGCGGTCAGACCCTCGAAATGAATCCGATCCAGCTCCTCCATCAGCTCCGAGTCCAGCCCCGCGTAGAGCCGCATCTCGATGTCCTTCAGCTCAGCCCACAGCTCGGCCAGAATCTGCTTGTCGTCCTCGCCCACCAAGGCGTTGTGTGACAGCTGCTTGGCGATCTTGGCCTGCCGGTCCTGATGGGGGATGACCAGCACCAGAATCCTCGTCAGCCCCGCCTTGATCGCCGCCTTCACGCGGTGGTTGCCGCTCAAGACTTCCAACTCGTCGTCCGCCGCCTCGGCCAAGGGCTTTTCCGCGATCGGATGGCAGAGCGGCAGACTGGACAGCATGCCGTCGCGTCGCAGGTTCTCGGTGAGCTGGTCGAAGGTGGCCTTCCGCATGGAGCGCGCGTTCTTTTTGAGCAGACGCAGCGCCCGCGGATCGACCACGCGGATCTCCGCCCGATCCCCGTAGATCGCCCGGGAGAGCTCCCGGAGCCGTTCGGTGAGCTCTTCCGGGACCTTGGTCGTCACTTCGCGGGAAGATACTTCCTTGCCCATTGCCGCATCGCGTCCTGAAGGGGCGTTGAACCCAGGGGGGCGTAGTAGTTGAGTTTGTAGAGGTCGCCCAAACGTTCGCGCGACAGGAGCTTGTAGACGCCCCGGTACTTCATGCTCGCCGGATGACGGCTGAAGGCCGTGGTGACCACATAGCGGAGCTTCCGCACGTCGCGGCGCTCGAGCTCCTCTTGCATTTCCAAGCTGAGGCTGGCGGCAAGCACCAGTTTCGACAGCCGGGGATACCGCTCGCTGGCCACCGCCAAGTCCGCCATCAAGTAGGCCACGTCGCTCTGCCGGACCTGACCCTCAATCCGGAAGCTCCGCACGGCCCCCCCTTCAAACATCAGTAGGCCGATCAGCTTGCCGTCGACGGACACGGCGTAATTGAACTTGGCGGCGGCTTGTCCAACGTCCACGCTGACGTAAACCTGCCGGATGTAGTTCGCCTCGGCCAGCGTGATTCGGTGGATCGCCAGGCGGGATCGCTCGGAGATTGGGTCTTGGTCGGTCAGCCGCTTCCACGGGGGCTCCTCGGCGCGGACCGTGCGACGGACCAGCATGGGGCAGCTGCCGGCCAGGTTGGAGTAAAGATAGACGGAGGCGTGATGGCGACCGGCTTGCCAAGGAGCTTTTCCAGTTCCGGCGTGGGTTTCTCGGCCCCGATGATCCACGGCCCCGGCCGGTCGATCACCCGACGGGCAAACTCCTCGCCGCTGGTCAGCTCCCGGTATTTTGGTTGCGGCCAGTGGAAGGCGCGATGCAAGGTGTCGTAAAGCTTCTCATAGCCCCCGGCGTACGTCGGCGGAAAGGTCAAGATCACATGGTCGTCGCCCGGTGGAATCCGTTCGACCCGCTCCCAGGCGTCCTGGGCGTGGTAGGCGTCGAGTTGGAGCCGGTCGCGTTTTTGGCGGAGCCGGGCGCGGGTCCGCTCGCACAGCTCCGGCAAGCGCCGCACGTAGGCGTCCCACATCCGTTTCTGGTAGTCGTTGCGCCGCTTGGCAAAGGCCAGAGCGTCCAAGGCCACGGCGACGGCCGCCGCACGACCTTCGGCGTCGCTGAGGAAGGGCTCCAGCGGGGCCAGTTCCGGAAACGCCGCCTCGTTCAGCCGGACCGGCAGGTCCCAGCCGGCGAAGTAGGCCCCCAGAGCGCACGTATAAAGACTGACGTCGCAACCGGTGATCCGCCCTTGGTACCCATTGGCCCGCAACACGGTCTCAATAGAAA
>JAADHY010000586.1 GCA_013151585.1 Planctomycetota bacterium | reverse complement strand
ACTTCGAAACCGGCAAAGTAAAAGTCCCGAATTTCTGACGTGGCCCGAGCAGCAAAGCTCCCGTGTCTGGCTCCGATCCTTACGGAGAGTGCTCGGTCCGGGCCATCGGTCTACAAAGAGCCGGTTTGGCTTTTCTCCGGGGTTGCCTGCTCGCCTGCCGATCCCGCGAGGTCTAGGGCGCGGCGGTTGTGCGCTTCGCTCGCACGCTGCAGCCGAGCCGCCATCCAGTCGGCGACCACGGTGTCGATGAAAAGCTGCGAGGCGTGATACATCAACATGGGAAAAATGGCGAACGGAACGCCCAGCCCGGGGCCCAGCAAATTCGGGTCCCCAAAAATCTTCGGGTCCGTCGCCAGGTACACGCCAATGGGGAGCGTTTTTTGACTGCCGGCGAAAGCCACAGCCGCTCGATCCCGTGGGTCGAATCCAAACAGCAGCGATCCGGCCACGGCGATCAACATCGCGGCCAGATGAATTGCCATGACCGTCAGCCAGACCAGGATCACCCCTCCCCAGCCCGGTCCCTCCGCATTGTCGTGCAAATAGGTCCCAGCGTTCCACGAAGCCATGAACACCAACGACAAGACAAAACATTGAGCGACCACGCCGATCGGCGTCTTATAGATCGTCGCCAGCCGCCCCAGCGAAGGAATCTGCCGCAACGACTGCCCCAGTAGGGTCGGCAACAAGACGGCCTGCAGCAGCCGCATGACCATTTCGTTGGCGTCCAATTCCACTCCCTGGGCGGTCGTCAGATTCAGCCAAAAAGGCGTGATCAAAAAACAAAGGGAATTGGTGGTCAAGGTGGCGAACAGGGAGACGGCATCGTTGCCGCCGGCTTTGCGCGTCCAGACGGACGCGGCCGCCAACGTACAAGGAACGCTCCCGGCAATCATCACTCCAAAAGCGAAGTCGGGCACCGTCTGAAATCGCATGGTGCCCCATGCCAGCAAGGGGACGATTCCGTAGTTGACCGCCGATGCCCACAGCACCGGAGCTGGTCGGCGGAGCGAACGTCCGAGTTGTCGGCTATCCAGGCTGAAAGCCATCAGGAAAAGCACGATCATCACGATGACGCGCGGCCGGAACAGCTCCGTGCGAATCCGATGGCCCATCGCAGGGTCACGCAGCCCCAGCCCCAAGCCGACGCTGATGAGCACGACTAGCCCGATCAGGAACCAACGCTTGCGGAGAAACGCGAGCATCGCCGATCACTTTCCAGTAGACGGCCGACCGGCCTTCTTCGCTTGCGTCCAGCGGCGGATCAGGAATCGCGCGGTCGGATAGAGGGGCGAGTTGTCGGCAATGGCTTTCAACGTCTTGACCGCGCCGGACTTCTTGCCCGATTGAAAATCACAGACGGCCATCAAGAGCCGAGCTGGGTCCGAAAGAGGCGTATGGGGAAAGGTCTTCAGGAATGCTTTAAGCGTGTTTCGGGCCCGACCGGGTTCCCCCTGCTCGAACTGACAGACCGCGATGCGATAAAATGCCTCTTGCGCAGCCTGTTGGTGAGGACGCTTCACGCGTTCGGGGACACGGGCGGCCAGGATCGGGGCTACTTCGCGAGGCACATATACATTCTTGGGAGTCGGCGGAACGTCCCGCCACAGCCGAATCAACAGGTAACCCTGAATTGCGCCAGCAAAGTCTCCCAAAAGTTGTTGGGTGCGTTTTTCGAGATGAAGCTTCTGGGGCGGTGCGAATCGTAGCTTCAGTTGAGGCCGCCCGTCGTCGTCCTCGACTTGTTCCACGCTCTTCAGCGGCATCGGCACGGTCAGCGATTCATAAAGGCTCCGGAAAGCTTTCCGCTGCTTGCTGGTCATGCGAGTTTTTCCCGTGAGCTGCTGCTCCGGAAAGGGCCAGGCTTGAATGGACGAGTCATTCCACGGAGGCTGCTGCTGTGCCCCCACCTTCACGACGCGGGACCACAGTCCCGGTCCGAACTCGCTGTCGTCCAACCCGTCGAAAACCACGGCGGTGTCTTCTCCGACCAACACGTGCTGAAAAGTGCGCATCCGCAACGACCACAGGCTCGTATTGCCGATCAGTTCGACTTGCAGACCCTCGAGGTCTTCGGCCCGCCACGGATACGGAGTTTTCGTGTTCGCGTCCAGTTGCCGCAGCAAACTGGGCTCGCGCCGGACCTCGGCCAAAGTCGCCGGACGCGAAGGAAGCGGCGAGTCACCCGTGTCTGCGGGCGAAGGGATTGGCAACCCAAGTTGCGGATCAAACAGGAAGACGTCCGTTCCGACCAACGCGCCTACAAGCAGCTTCCCGCTCCCCTCGGACGGCTGTGAGGGCCCGGGTCGCAGGATCACAGAGTCGATGCGCAATTGCCGCAGCAATTCGGCGAAGACCCAAGCCCGGTGCTCGGCTGTGCCCCGGCCAAGCAGCATTGCGTCGAAGACCGCCAACGGAGCCCCGACGTCCGCAATGTGCATATTCCGCGCAACGTAGTAGAACAAACTGACGGCGCGATCCATATCCCGGTGCGTCTTGCCCGCAGCAAAGTCAACCGCACGCTTGGCCCACAAGCAGTCCCGGATGTGGAAGCCGTCGTAAGACTGAAACTCGGACGCGGCCAGCCGTTGCTGCTCTTCGGGGGGCAGCCCGAGCCGACGCAGTCCCCGTCGCCTTTTCCTCGCGTGAAACACCTCCGGTGCAGAGACTGAGCCACTGGTTGAGCAAGGAGACGGCCGTGTCGGTATCTGAGCTGATTCCCAACGACTCCGGCCGCAGCATCACCAATGCGTTCTTGACGAGACCAGTGCAGCGACTTTCGGCGTCTTGCCCGCCTGGCTGACTTTGCGTGCCGAGATTCGACGTCGTTCGCCGCTGAGGCGTTCGCCGAGCTTCCACCCAGATCAAAAGAACGAGCACCAACGCTCCAACAGCCCAGTAGACGCGTAACGCTTTTTTCGACCTGAAATCGATCATGACCTATGAAATCGAACAAGGTCCCCAAAAATCGTCAGGATGAACACATATCGCCGCCAGGATCGGTAGCGGGCCGGCTTTCGTTTTTTCCGTTTCTTCGCTCTACGGCAGCATCTTCAAAACGACCGTTCGTAGTTCTATCAGTTGTTCGAGCAGGTTCCGGACCTCGGACAAAGGCACCATGTTCGGACCGTCGCTCAAGGCTCGGTCCGGTTCCGGATGGGTTTCCAGAAAAACCCCGTCGCAACCGGCCGCGACGGCCGCTCGAGCCAAAGGAGCCACCATCTCACGCTGCCCGCCGGTCGACGGCCCACCGGGCAACTGAACACTGTGAGTGGCATCGAAGATCACCGGCACGTCATGTGCCTGCATAATCGGAATGGCTCGCATGTCGTTGACCAACCGGCCGTACCCAAACGTCGTGCCACGCTCGGTCAGCAAGATGTTCGGATTCCCGGAGTCTTCGCACTTACGCACGATGTGAATCGTATCTTCCGGAGCGACGAACTGAGGCTTTTTCACGTTGACGATGCTCCCGTACCGGGCCGTTGCCTCAGCGGCCGCGCGCACAAGGTCCGTCTGTCGAGCCAGAAAAGCAGGAATTTGCACGATGCGACACACGGCTGCCACCGGCTCGGCCTGCGCCGCTTCGTGGATGTCCGTCGTGACTTCCAGACCGATCTCTTTCGGCACGCGAGCCAGAAGTTCCAGCCCCGCCTCCAGACCCGGCCCCCGAAAACTGTGCAAGCTCGTCCGGTTAGCCTTGTCGAAACTGGACTTGAAAACGATGGCCGTCTCCAGCTCGGCCGCGATCTCGGCCAGCCGCCCGGCCACATCCATCACCAATTGATCGCTTTCAATGACACAAGGACCGGCGATGAACAACAAAGGCTGCCCCCGCCCGCATCGAAACTTGCCGATCGTTACCGGATTTACTGGCACGAAATTCCTTCCTCGTCACGCACAAACCAGTCATCCACGCAAGCGTGGTGCGGTCAAGTCCTGCGCAAATTCTCCGAGCCCCCGAACCGCCGCGAGGTTCGTTTCCAAAATGCGCGGGACCGCACACGCTCCCGCCCTAGCAGGACATCCGCAAGGCTCGGCCTCGCCCCGACGCCCTCACGCTTTGGGCTACCTGCTAAACGTCCAAATTGCCGGCGGAAGCGGTCTTGTCCTCCGGACCAAAACCCGGAAAGCGCACACTGCTTTCGCATGTTAATATGCACGCATGTCCCCAGAAATAGTCGCCACGTTGACTCCGTAAACGCAACGTGCCAACGTGCGGCTGTCGCCGTACGACGGCGCGCGACAAACTGCGACCGCAGGCGAGCGCCTAGCGCCACCTTTGATTGCGGGCACCGAGGCGCGTTAAAGAGAGTTTAGCAAACGATGCCATTCACTCGCCAGTGCGGGTCGTGTCGACGTGCCCGGTGTCGGTGTTTGCGAAATGGCAGCAGTTTCCCGACGTTGGGCCCGTAGGTTGTTCCGGCCGTCAGGCCTTCCGGGGAATGCGGTGCTGCCTCCGGTGTCAGTGCGCCAGATGGCGATTTTAGCGGGGAAGCGCTGTCGAAACTGCGAGCGAAGCCATTGAGCGACAGCGGTCCGTTGTGGCTGGACTGACAGCACTGTTCCCAGCCCGCCACCGGCCCCAACTCCGAACCGCCTGATGCAAACACACATACTGACAAGCGTCGTCGCACAGCAGCCGACGGCCGACCATCCCGTTCGAACGGGTGCATGTCAGCTTTTGTTTTTTTCTGGTCGTAAGCTGGCGGGTTTAGGGCGTCTTGTGAAGGGGCAGCCGGGGCGCGTTCGGAGGTGC
>JAADHY010000162.1 GCA_013151585.1 Planctomycetota bacterium | reverse complement strand
CCCGACGCCGCACCAGCGACGAACCGTCTTTGATCAGCTTTACCAGCGTTTCGCGGGCCTTCGGCGCGTTGTACCGGCCCATCCGGAAGGCGGCCAGGCTCCGCACCGCTGGGTCCTCGTCTTGGGCCAGCTCGTGCATCCGGGCCAAAGCCTCTTGGACCAACTCATCGACCACGCGGTCCATCGCCGCCCCGCGCTTGTTCTTGTCACGGATGACGCCGCGATCGTCGATGAAGTAGATGGTGGGCCAAGCGTGCACGCCCCAGGCCTTCGCGATCGGTCCGCCCGTGCTGCCGCCGTCCCAGAACGACCGCCACGTGATATTCTCGCGCTGGATCGCTTCCAGCACGCGTTCCTTCCTGTCGCTGTTGACACCGATCAAGGCGAACGGTTTGTCTGCCATTCGTTTCACGAGCGACCGCTCGTGCGGGTACATCGCCCGGCATGGCGGTCACCAATCGCCCCAAAAGTCCAGCACGACGACCATTCCGCGGTAATCGCTCAGTTTGAACGGCACGCCGTCAATGTCTTCACCGACGATTTCCGGTGCCGGCTCGCCGATCTGCGGAACATGCACGGGCTGTTCCAGGCCGCTCATCGGCTCTTTGGCACCGCTCCCTCCGCGGCGCGGCCGTTCGCCTTTCAACGTCCGATCCAGCGCACGAAACAGATTGCTCAGCGGATTGCCGGACCGAGCGGCCGGCTTGCGAGCCGAAGTTGGTCCGGCCGGTCCGGGGCCGGCAGTTAACGAAGGCCGGCCCGGCATGCGCCCGGTCGTCTCCGGCTTCGCGGCCATCTTTACGGGCGGCTTCGTCGAGCCCCCCTCGGGCGTTCCGGCTGGCTGAGTTGTCGACGTCGCCGGTCGCTCGGATGGCGGGGCCGGCTTGGCTGCTGCCTGAGCACCGGACGGTCGCGACGGCTGAGACGGCGTCTTGACTTGGGCTGCCTATGAAGAGGGCTGCGAGGGCGGCGAATCTTGTCGAGGCGATCGGCCGCACGAAACGGCGACGGCCACAACGCCGACCGCCACACAGGCAGCACGCACCGCACTGCCCCATGACTGGCAATCACGAGCGCACATGGTGTGGTTCTCCTTCCCTCGACCAAAGCAGGACTGACGAAACGAGCCGCCAAAATGACCAGCCCGCAGCGTGTCGGAACCGGGCCAGCGAACCGCCATCTAGCATGCCATAATCCGACAGGTATTCAAGTGGGAATCGGGAATCAAATAGTCTTTTTCCAGATTCCGCGAAAAACGGTCACGCCCCGGCGCATGGAGTGCCGTCCCGCAGATGCGCGGCCGGGCCGAGCTTCTAACGGGGCCGAGGTGGTAGGACGGAAAAAAGTCGGAGCGAGCGCAAATGGCAGGAATTGTCGCGCTCACTTTTCCGCTGATCGCAGCCAGCCCTCCGACTCCATCCAGAGCCGACAAAGTTTTGGCCACTGGCTGGCCACCGGATGGGGGCATGGCCGGAGCGCGTAGCCATGGCCGCCGCGTGTGAAAACGTGCAGCTCGGCCGGTACCCCCGCCTTCTTCAGCTCCACGAACAGCAGGGCCGCTTGAGCGCCGCGGGCGCGATCGTCCCACGTGACGGCCAGGAAGGTGGGCGGTGTCTTCGGGGTCACGCGTGCCAGCGATCCGAGCTCACAACGGCTGTCGTCGTACCCGTCGCCCAGGTAGGCCGCGTAAATCGGAATCAAGAAGTCCGGCCGGCAACTGAGATCGTCCGCCTCATCGACCCGCTCGTACGTTTTTTCGTTCCAGTGGGTCCCAGTCATGATCGTCAAGTGACCGCCTGCGGAGAAGCCCAGCACGCCCACTCGGTTTGGATCAATCCGCCACTGCTGAGCGTGATGGCGAACAACTCGGATCGCTCGCTGGGCATCTTGCAGTGGTTCCCAATGAATCCTCTTGGGATCGCGGCGCGGCACCCGATACTTCAGAACCGCCGCAAACACACCGAACGAGTTAAACCATTCGGCGATTTCCAGACCCTCTTTTTTCCAGGCCAGCATGTTGTAGCCGCCGCCGGGACAGACAACGACGGCGCAGCCATTGGCTTTGCTTTTCGGCGGTGGATAGAGCGTCAATGTCGGTTCGTCGACGTAGGCGATGGCTTCGATTGTGTTTTTCGCTTTTAATTTCGCCGCCCGATCGGCGTCCACTGGCTTGGCATCCGCCGGCAACCCTCTCGGCCAGAGCTTCAACTCGCTTCGCTCGGCCCCCTGAAGTCCACACGCCCATAGCACCAAACATCCCCACAGAGGCCAAACCGTTCGCTGCACGATGTTTTTCATTGGGTTCTGTCCTTCGCATTCTGTCTAACCGTTCGAAACTCGAAAGAAAAAGCACAACTTGGCGGTTACTCGCTGTCGAAGTTGTTTTCCTCGCGGCTTGCTTCCCTCAAGACTTTCACAGTGAAAGCCCCTACCAGTTCGTCATTACAAAGGTAGGACCAGTCGTTGACTCGGCGGACAGGCACTTGCACCCGTGATCCCAAGCGCAGCCCCGTGAGGTTGACCGGTTCGTTGGCGAGCTTGCCATAGATGATGCCGCCCTCGATGGCCGTCACCTCGATCCAGATGAACTCAGTTTCTTCATTTCGCCTGATCGGGGCCTTGACGCCGAAAAGCTCGCCCGCTCCCGAGCGAAACGCTCGCTCGAATTCAGGCCATCGGCGCCGGGCTTCCTCGACGGCTGCCTGCATGCGTGGATCGTCGTCACGGACGGCAACGACGAGGACCTCGGCCGACTGTTCGAGGGACCGCCGCGGGTCGTCGGACTGTAGCGCTTTCACGGTTTCTCGATTGAACGCGTACAGGCGATTCTCGTCCAAAACAAAGATGCCTAGACAGTTCTCTTCGTCAATGAGCTGCGCCAGCAGCCGTCCCAAAACCCGGTACCACCTTTGCAATTCGGTGTCCGAAGGGACTTCGTTTGTAAGCATCGCGTCGCAAGAGAGCCAAGCTTCATGGTGGATCATGACGTTACGAAGCCGAATGTCACGGAGCTTTCGAGCCACTTCGGCCGGATCATTCACGTACGGCTTCGGAATGCTGTGGACGAGGATCATGCGGTCCGACCAACGCAAAAGGGCGTTCAGCGGCGTCCCTGCCACAAAGCCATCTTCTCCTTCGGACGAGCCGTCTCCCAAATCCGCGCCCCATGCCCTCCGAGCCGCCGCTGCCAACAGCACCAGGTCGAGTGGTTGTTCCCGCTTCAGTAATGCCACGATCGAGATCAACCGACCGGATTCATCCGAGTCGGCTTTGGGTGACTGACCGCCAACGAGTGTCTCGCGCGACCGCACAACTCTCCAAAAGACCAGTCCGATCAGCAGACCGACACCAACTGCGGCCAGTCCATATCCGATCATGATCAACCTCTCGCGCTCACGGAGAGTCGCACAAGAATCATCTCAACACTGTTTCCCAGTGCTACCTACGTCTGAGCGTCGTCCCGCACACGCTCGAAGACCAATGGTCGCGACGCCTGCAGGTCGCCGACGCGCAATCGGATGCGGCCGCGAAGGATGTCGGCCAAAAGTTCGCCACAAACCTGC
>JAADHY010000105.1:25694-31358 GCA_013151585.1 Planctomycetota bacterium | reverse complement strand
GAGTTATCGTTTTCACGGACGGTCGCCACAACACGGGACAGGACCCGCTGTCAGCCGCCCGCCTGCTCGGCAGCGCCCGCGTGCCTGTCTTCCCGGTTCTGTTGGGCTCGGAGCGGCGCCCGCGCGACCTATCGATCGGCGACCTGGATTATCCCCCGACGGTCTTCAAAGACGACCATCCCTTGCTCAAGGTCACGGTCAACACTTCCGGCTTCGAAGATCAACCGATCGAGATCGTGTTGGAGAAAGAGGGCGACGATTCGGCGCGGCAAACTCGCGAGATCATCGCCAACGGCCAGCCGATGACGATCGAGTTTGAGTTGAACGCGGCCGAGGTCGGCCGGCATCAATACACAGTCCGGACGGACGTACAACCGGACGAGACGCGCGACGATAACAACGAGAAGTCCTTTGCCATGAGCGTCGTCGATGACACGGCCCACGTCCTCCTCTTGGAGGGCGAACCCCGATGGGAGTTCCGCTTCATCAACAACGCGCTGAAGCGGGACGAACGTGTCGACGTACGGTGCGTGCTCTTCGATCAACCTTTCATCGGGCTCCTACCGAATCCCTTCTTCCCGCAGCGCCTGCGTCTCCCTGTGGACGCGGACGCGATGGACGAATCCCCGTTCGCCGACATGGACTTGGTGATCGTCGGCGACGTCAGCCCACGTCAGATGGACCGCCGGGCGTGGCAACTGCTGGAGAAGTTCGTGGCGGAAGGCGGCGGCACGCTGGTGTTGGTCGCCGGCAAATACTCGTTCCCGCGACGCTATCGGTGGGAAGTGGTCGAGCGTCTGCTGCCGCTGACCGGCTGGCGTCCCGTTTCTGTCCAGAACGCCTCAGCCCGAACGCCGCCGGCGGTTCGCGGCTTCCGGCTCAAACTGACTCCCGAAGGAGAAAGAGAAGTCTTCCTCCAGTTTTCGGCCCTCGAGGAAGAAAACCGAACGATTTGGGCCAACTTGCCCGGTCACACCTGGGGACTGCTCGGTCAGGCCAAGCCGTCGGCGACCGTGCTGGCCTACGCCGAACGACCGCAGGCGGCAGCCGACCCGCTCGGCGATGATAACGGCGAGCAATGGGATTCGCTCCAACAAGAACGCCAGAACGCCGTGATCGTACATCAGCATTATGGATTCGGCCAGGTGGTCTGGATCGGCATCGATAGCACGTGGCGATGGCGGTACCGGGTGGGAGACAAGTATCATCATCGTTTCTGGGGTCAGTTGGCTCGGTGGGCAGCCGAAACCAAGGCCGCCGCCGGGAACGCCTTTGTCAAATTCGGCCCCGTGCGGAGCGATGTGGCCGTGGACGAAGCCATCACCATCCGCGCCCGCTGGGCTCAGCAATTCCTTCGTCGAAACCCGGACCTGAAAGCCCGGGCCGAAATCTTCCGGGAAAAGCCCGAAGGGGGGAAACAGCGGGTGGCCGTTCTAGAGCTGAAACCGCACGAGACGCAGCCGTTGGTCTATGAAGGCCGGCTTCGGTCGTTGCCAGCCGGAGCATACGAAGTGCAACTGGTGGTTGACGATGCGAAAGTCGGGGCCGAGCCGATCGTCGCACCGCTCTACGTCCACGAAAGGCTAACTCCTGAACTGACGGACGTCAGTTGCAATCGGCCCCTGCTGGCCCAAATCGCGGACCTGACTGGCGGACGCCTGATCCTACCCGATCAGGTGCACCAAATTCCCAAACTGCTCAGGCCGGATGTCGGTCCGGAAGTTCTTCACCCCGAAATCCCCGTCTGGGACCACTGGGCCCTGCTGTTGGTGTTCTTCACCCTGCTGACCGCCGAATGGATCGTCCGCAAACTCAATGGGCTTCCGTGATGGCTGAGCGAAATTCCTTTCGTCCGACCTTTGTCCGCCCGCTCTGCCTACCGAGGGAAAGAAAGAATGGTTCACAACGAACTGGCGTAACCGTTCACGAAAGGAAGATACCGTGTCGATCGCCGACGCGAGCGGCGGGACCTTGAAAAGCCCGCTTCTGTCAAACTTTTCGCGGCTGTGTTTTGGTAAGCCGGGGACGGCGGCGCCGGACCTCATGCAGACTCGCCGATCCTGCCAGCATCGGCCACGGTGCGGCGCTGGGCGTGCCCTCGTGAACGGTTACCGAATTCCGCAGCGCGGCTGACCGCGTTCTATCGCGAAGCGGCTGTCATTTCCTTAAACTGTGCCGCCAACCGCGATTTCGGGCGGGAAGATTGGACCCGAGTCACAGACCGTGCTGGACTTCAAATGCAGGCCAGCAGACCGCCCAACCGATGAATGGGCTTCCTTTCTGGAGAAGAGAGTCATCGAGATGATAAAAACCTCCGATTCCGACACCGGCACGTCCCGATGGGGACGGTTGGCCCAGCAGGTCCTCGAGGGTCAGCCGATCGGTCGGGACGACGCGCTAGCAATTCTGCAAAGTGACGACGCGGAGCTGATCGATTTGCTGGCCGCGGCCTATCAGGTTCGACGTCGGTTCTTCGCCAATCAAGTCCAGTTGTACGTGCTGAAGAATGCCAAAAGCGGCCTGTGTCCGGAGGATTGCGGCTACTGTTCACAAGCCGTGAACTCCACGGCTCCCATTGATCGTTACCCGCTCTTGCAGGAGGAGGAGTTATTGGCGGGGGCCCGTCAGGCGGCGGCCGCGGGAGCTCGTACGTACTGTATTGTTGCGAGCGGTCGCGGCCCGACCGACCGCGAGATCGACCGACTCGCTCACACGGTCACCCGAATCAAGGGCGAGCTGGGCTTGCATATTTGCTGCTCGCTGGGCCTGCTAACGCCGCAGCAGGCGGACCGGCTCAAGCGGGCCGGCGTCGATCGGTTCAACCACAACTTGAACACCAGTCGGCGGTTCTACTCCAGAATCTGCACGACTCATTCGTACGACGACCGTTTGGCTACACTGCGCGTGGCGCGGCAGGCCGGCTTGGAACTGTGCTGTGGTGTGATCGTCGGCATGGGGGAGCAGGACGAGGATGTCGTGGATATGGCGTTCGAGCTGCAGCCGCTCGAGCCGGAATCGATTCCCGTCAACTTTTTTCACGCCATACCGGGCACTCAACTGGAAGGCGTGCGGACGTTAAATCCTCGCCGCTGTTTGAAAGTGCTCTGCTTGTTTCGTTTCGTCCATCCCCGAACCGAGATTCGGATCGCAGGCGGCCGTGAGGTCAATCTGCGGTCGATGCAACCGCTCGGATTGTACGCCGCTAACTCGATCTTCATCAGCGACTACTTGACGACGAAAGGCCAGCCAGCCGAAGACGATTTTCAGATGTTGGAACACCTGGGGTTCCAGATCGTCGTGGAGGGTGGCGAATCGCGGGCCACGGCCGCCGAAGCCCGCCGGGACGCAGCCCAACTGGCAGGGCCTCCACCAAGCAGTTGTTCGAATTGAACTTGCAGGCAATCGTCTCTGCGCGTACGATCCAGCTCCGAAGGCGGCCTTCTACGGCTCGGACACCATCATGAAAGATGGTTCCGGAGCGACGTCCCCTTTTCCCCACCGGGCGGAAAATGGGGCGGTCGCCGTAGGCCGGATGGGGGGAGCTGTTACCACCGATGGGCCTTCGACTCGGTTGTCCGCGACGGCCAACCTCTTTTTCTCAAAACTCGGAGAGAGGCGGCTTGGGAACGCGGCGTCTAGGAGTGGTGACCATCCTAACTCGCCGAGACTCGAAAACGGAGACGTCGGCCACGTCCGCGCGGGAGGAAACCAACGACCAGTGATCTCCCGGAAAAGCAGGAAGCAAGGAGCCTGGGATGAGTTCAGGTTGGCTCGAATCACGACGAATCCGGTTTGATGCCTCCCACGGGCCAGGCGGAAGCGGCCCAACCTTGCAGCCGTCGACGGCCTGGGATGATCTGGACGAAGCGTTTCGCGAGCGATTGGAAAGGGCGATCGGTCGAAGTCGCGATCATCTGCTTTCGATCCAGCACGACGAGGGCTATTGGGTCGGCGAGCTGGAAGGCGACACGATTCTCGAGTCGGAGTATATCCTGCTGCTGGCCTTCCTGGACGGATGCGAGCGGCAAGCTCGAGACCCGGACCGCCGACTTCTGGAGCCGGACAGTCCGTGGGCCGAAAAGGCTCGGCGAGCGGCCAACTATATCTTGCAAAAACAGCTCCCAACGGGCGGGTGGGCTATCTACCCGGGTGGTCCGCTGGAGATCAGCGCGTCGGTCAAAGCCTACTTCGCGCTGAAGCTGACTGGCCACTCGCCCGACGCGGAATACATGGCCCGAGCACGACGGGCGATTCTGGAAGCGGGCGGCGCCGAACGAGTCAACAGTTTCACCCGTTTCTATCTGGCTTTGCTCGGCGTAATCTCGTATGACAAATGCCCGGCTGTGCCCCCGGAGTTGGTGCTGTTGCCGCCGTGGATGCCGTTCAACATCTATGAGATGTCTTCCTGGTCGCGCACGATCATTGTGCCGCTCAGTCTGCTTTGGGCGTTTCGGCCGGCCGTGCGAGTGGCTCCGTCGCAGAACATTCGCGAACTGTTCGTCCGGTCGCCCGAAGAGCTGCCAAAGACGATGACCTCCCCGGCCAACTTGGACGAGCTCTCACGCCGGACCTGGATCGACTGGGCCCGGTTTTTTCGAACGATGGACCGCGTCTTCGGTGGCGGGTGCGACCGCTGCGACGGCGAGCCGTCCGGAAGGCCGCCGACTGGATGCTCGAACGATTCGAAGACAGCGACGGCTTGGGAGCGATCTTCCCGCCGATCATCTGGAGCATCATTGCGCTGAAGTGCCTCGGCTACGACGACCAATCATCAGAGGTGCAGAGCCAACTGCACGAGTTGGAAAAGCTCACCATCTCCGAGGGCGACACGGACCGGCTGCAGCCGTGCCTGTCGCCCGTTTGGGATACGGCGATCGCTCTGCTGAGCTTGCGCGAGGCGGACGTGCCACCCGAGCACTCGGCCGTTCGGCGGGCAACGGAGTGGTTGGTGGCGAAAGAGGTCCGACGTCCCGGCGATTGGGCTGTCCGGAACCGCGGCCATGAGCCGTCCGGCTGGTTTTTCGAGTTCAACAACGCCTTTTATCCCGACGTCGACGACACGGCCATGGTCGTCATGGCTCTACGACGCAGCCTGCCAATCGATCAATGGTCGACCGATTTCCTGATCGATGACTGGAGCCCGCACGATGCGGACAAAGACGCGGCCGCCATCCTGGCCGGCCAGACGGCCTCGTCGAATGATGCATTCTGGACGATCGAGCAAGTCCGGCCGGTGCTGAGCGCCATTCGCCGAGGCGCACGGTGGGTTTTGGCCATGCAAAATAGCGACGGCGGCTGGGGCGCGTTCGATCGCGACAACGACCGCGAAATCTTCACGCGTGTTCCGTTCGCAGACCACAATGCCATGATCGATCCCAGTTGCTGTGACCTGACCGCTCGCATGCTCGAGATGTTCGCGATGGTCAACGTGCCGCGCAACCATCCGGCCGTTCAACGGGCCATCGATTTTCTGTGGGCTCGCCAAGAAAGCGACTTCTGCTGGCCGGGCCGTTGGGGCGTGAATTACATCTATGGAACCTGGCAGACATTGGTCGGCTTAACGGCCATCGGCGTGTCACCGGCCGACCGGCGCATCCGGGCGGCCGCCCAATGGCTGAAAGACAAGCAGCAGCCCTGCGGCGGGTGGGGCGAAACGCCGGCCAG
>JAADHY010000105.1:0-25669 GCA_013151585.1 Planctomycetota bacterium | reverse complement strand
GGCCCGCCGACACCGTCTCAGACCGCCTGGGCATTGATGGGCTTGATGGCCGCCGACGAGGTGGATTCCGAGGCGGTCCAGCGAGGGATCCAATACCTTTTGGAAACTCAGCTCGAAGACGGCACTTGGGACGAACCTTGGTTCACCGGAACCGGCTTCCCACGAGTCTTCTATTTGAAGTACCACCTGTATCGCACGTACTTTCCACTAATGGCCCTGTCTCGTTATCGCCGAATGAAACGCGGGACGGGAAATGGCAGGTAGAAGAAGCCAGAAGGCAACAGAAGACAGGAGTCAGGAGAGGGAGAGCGACGGAGTTACAAACGGCGGCGTGAACGCAGCAGCCGTTGCGAAACGCGGAAAGTGCCTGGCCGCGCACGCAGGTCTCAGGAACGAACAATTGCGTTACGGATTTGACCATTCGGCCCCTGCTTGGGGCGCAACCGAGAACGGGGCGGGTGCCGTCCCGATATCGTTGGAAAGCGGAATCGCCCACGTAATTGCAAAAATCGCCGAATCGATGATCACGCCGACAGACGCCTTTCCCGCGTCTCCCCTTTACTCCTGACTCCTGGCTCCTCGCTTCTCCCTTATCTATTTCCATTCTAAGAGCCCCCATGCGTCGCTTACTCCAAATGCCCTTGCACTACCAGATCCTTCTGGCTCTTCTGGCCGGTGCGGCCTTCGGTCTGGCCATCAATCCCGGTGAGGTGACGCTGCCCGATGAGCAGATTCCCTTCCGGCTCACGTTGACGCAAGACCCCGAGACAGCCAAATGGCATGTCCGCGCGCGTGAGCTGCCCCGGCCGGACCACAAGCCGGCGCAGGCGACGCCGGCAGGGCCTTCTGCCTCGATTGGACGAGAAGATTTCGAGATCGTTTTGCCGACGCTCGGGGCGGTGAAAGAGCGGTTTCCCGAGCTGGCCGCTCGACACGCTGCCTCGGCGAAGGGACCGATCGAAGTCGAGACGACCCTGCCCGTGACGGCTCGGCATGTGCATTTGGTCGAGGATGACCGGCAGATTGCCATCCAGTACTCGCGAAACGTCAGCGGCCGGCTGATCGTGACGCGGATCGCCGTGCACGACGAGTCGGAGCTGGCCGAGCGGCATCCTGCGTGGTTGGGATTCTACGGCGAGCACGGCGGAGGGCCGACCGCCTGGGTCACGGCCACCGCGCGATACACCGGTGACCTGTTCCTGCGCCTGCTGCGAATGATCACAGTGCCGCTGATCCTCACGTCACTCGTGACGGGCGTCGCCAGTCTGGGCGACACGCGCCGGTTTGGAGCCATGTTCGGCAAGACGCTGCTCTACTACGTCTCGACCAGCCTACTGGCCATCATGACGGGGCTGGCGGCCGTGAATATTTTCCATCCGGGGTTGGGAGCGGAGTTGCCGGGCGGCAGCGAGGCGGTGTTGGCCGTGCACGATCGATCGCTGCTCGGGATTCTCGCGAGGTTGCTCAATAGCATGATCCCGCCCAATCCTGTGCAGGCTTTGGCCGACGCCCATTTCCTGTCGATCATTACCTTCAGCATCCTTTTGGGGATTTTCATCATCTACACGGGAGGCCGGAGCGGGGAGTTTCTGCGACAACTGTTCCAAGCGGGCTTCGACGTAATGATGAACCTGACCTTGTTCATCATCCGGCTCGCCCCGATCGGCGTTTTCGGGTTCATCTTGTATGCGACCGCTTCTCAAGGACTCAGCGTTTTCCAAAGTCTCGGCTGGTACATGGTAACCGTTTTCGCGGGACTGGCTTTCCACGCGGTCGTCACGTTGCCTTTGATACTGTGGCTGGTGGCGCGGCGTTCGCCCATCGAGTACCTCCGGGCGGTCAGCCCGGCCTTGATGACCGCCTTCTCCACCGCTTCTTCCAACGGGACGCTACCGTTGACGCTCACGTGCGTGGAACAGCGAGCGGGCATTTCGAATCGGATCAGCTCGTTCGTCCTACCTTTGGGCGCCACGGTGAACATGGACGGGACGGCGTTGTACGAGGCGGTGGCTGTGTTGTTCATCGCGCAGGCCTATTTCGGCGCCGTCCCCCTTCAGTCGCAAATCTTAGTCGCGGTGACGGCCTTGCTGGCCAGCATTGGCGCGGCCGGTATCCCCCACGCCGGGCTGGTCATGATGGCCATTGTCTTGCAGGCCGTCGATCTGCCCCTGGAAGCCCAGGGGCTGATCATCGCAGTAGACCGCGTCCTGGACATGTGCCGCACGTCGGTGAATGTGTGGAGTGACACTTGCGGTTGCGCCGTTTTGGCCCGCTTTGACCGCGATGGCCACAGCCTGTAGGCCCCGGGTCGCTTCGGTATCGACACGAAAAAACGGCTGGCACGCCAGAAGACACCGAGTGGGCGAAACAAAGAAGTAGGCGCAACCGCCGTAATGCGGACAGATCCCCGGACGCACCGAGGGGGATATGGGAGATCGACACGTATCCGAGCTGGGCTTTCGGGCTGAGGAGCGCTGTTTGGCCGAAGTCAGCCTGGGGTCATCCCCACATGCTTTCGAGCACTTCCGGAGGAGCAGCGTCGTACTTGAGCGGCTCCATGCTGTAAGAAGCTCGTCCCTGCGACAGACTGCGCACCTGAGTCGAATAGCCGAACATTTCGGCCAGCGGTACCTCGGCTTCCAGCACCGCCAAATGGCCGCGCCGTTCCTGGCTGATGATCATGGCCCGGCGGGTGTTCAAGTCGGCTTGGATGTTGCCGAGGAACTGTTCCGGGCTGACAACCTCTAGCCGCATGATCGGTTCCAACAATTTGACGCCGGCCTCGGCCAACGCCTTGTCAACGGCTTCGACCGCGGCCGCCCGGACGGCGACCTCGGTCGTTTCGCCTTCCCGATACTCCGCCCCTGCCAGCGTGAATCGGACATGCATCAGAGGAAAGCCCAAAGCTCCGCCGCCTTGTGCCCGCTCCCGGATCGATTCCAGCGCCGCCTTTTCCAATTCCGGGGGGAGCTCGCCGGGCTTCAAACCGTTTTCAATCGTGACCGACTTCTCTCCCTGGAAAGGCTCGACCCGAACGGTCACGGCCGCGAACTGGACCGAATCCCCGGCCTTGCGATGAAACTCTCCCCTTGCTTCGGCAGTACCGGCCACTGTTTCCCGATAACTGACCCGCGGCTTGTGGACTCGGACGTTCAAGCCGAAATCTCGATGAATCCGTTCCCGAATCACCTCCAAATGCAATTCGCCCATGCCGCTGACAATCGTCTGCCCCGTCTCCTCACTGATTTGCACCGAGAAGGTGGGGTCCTGCCGAGCGAGCCGGTTCAAGACGTCGGCCAGCTTCTTCCGTTCGGCATTCGTTTCCGGTTCGATTGCCATCGAAATGACCGTTTCCGGAAACTTGATGCTTTCCAGCAGAATCGGCCGGCTTGGGTCGCAAAGCGTGTCACCGGTGACCGACTCCTTCGGGCCGACCACGCCGATGATATCTCCTGCTTCAACCTGGCGCGTTTCGATCGGTTCTTTCGAGTCGGCCTGAACACGCCAAATCTGGCTAATCAACTCTTTCTTGCCCAGCCGCGGGTTGAGCACCCGAGTCCCACTTTTCAAGCGACCGGAGTAGACGCGGACGTAGCACAGGTCCGCGTGCTGCTCGGCCTGGATTTTGAAAACCAAGCCGCAGAACGGTTCATCCGGCAACGGCTTGCGGATTTCGCCTTCCGGCTTTTGCTTTTTCGGGTTGGGATGGATTCCACGAATTGGCGGCCGATCGAGCGGGCTGGGCAGATAATGAGTGATCGCATCCAGCAGCGGCTGTACGCCGACATAGTTCAGTGCGGCTCCGCACAAGACTGGCTGCAGCAGGCCTTGGATGGTAGCTTTGCGAAGAAGGCGGATGACGTCGTCGCTAGCGAGGTCTCCCGTCTCCATGTACGCGTTGAGTAGATCGTCGTCGAGTAGCGCAACGGTCTCCAGCAGCTTTTGGCGCCACCGGGCAGCTTCGTCGCGCCAAGCTTCCGGAATCTCGCGCTCCTCCACCTTCGCGCCAAGCGATTCGCGATCGAAGTATAGGGCTCGCTGCGAAATCAGATCAATGATGCCCCGGAACGCATTGGGGTCCGGAGGGGAGCCAGCCCCCATGGGAATCTGCAGGGCAATCGGGTGCGCGTGGAGGCGATCTTCGATGTCCTGAAAGGTCCGCTGGAAGTCCGCACCAACGCGGTCCATCTTGTTGACGAAACAGATACGAGGCACGCCGTAGCGGTCGGCTTGACGCCAAACGGTTTCGCTTTGTGCTTCAACGCCTTCCACGGCGCTGAAAATCACGACCGCTCCATCCAGCACACGCAGACTTCGCTCGACCTCAGCCGTGAAATCAACGTGGCCAGGAGTATCGATGATGTTGATCCGCGTGCCCTTCCAATGGCACGTGATGGCCGCCGAGTAGATGGTGATCCCGCGCTTCGCTTCCTCAGGATCAAAGTCCGTCACGGTGGTGCCGTCGTCGACGTTGCCCATCCGGTGGGAGGCACCCGTGTAATAGAGAATGCGTTCGGTGGTCGTCGTTTTGCCGGCATCGATATGCGCGACGATCCCGATATTACGAATTGTCTCAATCGGTACAGACATCGGAATCGGGCCATGGTTGGAGTCGCACGAGAGTCGCAAGACATCCGCCGCCGAGAGGAACCCGTCACCTGTTGAAGGATTCCCCCGAACGGTTGCCGGATAGCGAACGACCAATGATCGCCGAATGGGAGACCTTACCCGTCCCGGTCGCCAGGATCATTCTCTCCATCCGACACGGCCATCACGTCGCGATCCGCAAGGACAGCAGCAGAGTCCCCGCTACTCGGATCATTTCGGGGACCTCCCGGGGACACTCCGCGAACCCGGCGGCTGCTACCAAGCGAAGTGGGCAAACGCCTTGTTGGCCTCGGCCATCCGATGGACGTTTTCGCGAGTGGTCATGGCCGTCCCTTCCCGCCGATAGGCCGCGATCAGCTCGTCCGCCAAACGCAGGTACATGGGACGTCCCTTCTTGTTCCGAGCCGCTTGGATGATCCACCGAATGGCCAGCGCCTGTTGACGCTTGGGGTTGACGGGAGTGGGCACTTGATAAGTCGCTCCTCCGACCCGTCGCGAACGAACCTCAATAGAGGGTTTCACGTTCTCGACCGCCGTCGTGAACACCTCCAAAGGGTCCTCGTCGGGGAGCCGTTTCTTAATCTGGTCCATGGCGTCGTAAAAGACGCGCTGTGCCACACTCTTCTTCCCGTCGCGCATCAAGCAATTGATGAACTTCGAAGCCAACTTGGAATGAAACCGTGGATCCGGCTTCAGTTGAACCTGACTGGCCGTAAAACGCTTGGCCATGGACGCTCGTACCTCCCGATTCGGATCGTGTTTCCTCGCGGACTATTGCTTCGGTTTCCGACGGTTCCCGGTCTTTGTCGGCAGTGCCCTCAATCCGGTCCCAACTGATTTGTCCCAGTCGTTGCGCCCGGTCGAACCTGCTACGCGGACACTGGAGGATCGCCAACCTGCCGGCGTCCCAAAGGTCTTTGGCGGCCCGTGGGGCCCTCAACTCACAACTCGTGATGCCGCCGACCGCTCCATCTCACCGTCAGTCGCCCACGACAGTTCAAACTTCATGGAGCCTGACGGCCACAACCAAGTATGTCGGGCCTTCCAGGCCAACGGCGATCAGCCTGAAGGGGCTGACGGCCCCGGGTGGCCGCGTCGTGCTCAGGTTCCGACGCACAAAGACACTACTTCGGCCGCTTTGCGCCGTACCGGCTACGAGCCTGACGGCGGTCGGCCACGCCCAGCGTGTCCAAGACGCCGCGGATGATCTTATAACGCACACCGGGCAGGTCGCGGACACGACCGCCTCGTACCAGAACCACCGAGTGCTCCTGGAGGTTGTGCCCCTCGCCGGGGATGTACGCCGTCACTTCCTTGCCATTGGAAAGACGAACCCGAGCGACTTTCCGCAGAGCCGAATTGGGCTTCTTCGGCGTGACGGTTTTCACCTGCAGGCAGACGCCACGCTTCTGCGGACAGCCCTCCAGCAACGGAGTCTTACTTTTGGCTCGCTGCTTCTTTCGCGGCTTTCGGACAAGTTGGTTGATCGTCGGCATAGCAAATCGTATTTCGTTGACTAGCCTAAAGGAATAGAGGCCATTAGAACACCGGGAGTCCTGACGCGCTCACCCGGCTTCCGTTGCCCCGCCAGCGGCTCTGCCACAACGGCCGGCTGTAAAAGGGGCAACGTAATCACAAATCTGCCTCAGGTCAAGGATCGGCCCGCTTCCAGTCCAGACATTACGTCCAGAAAAACGGCCCCACCCCATTCACCCGGTCGTTCTTGATCGCTGCGGCCGCAGCTCAGGCCGAGCCGCGCGGCGGCTCCGGATTCTCGGCTTCGCTTAGAATCCGCATCCGTTCACTCTTGATTCGCTGCTGCTCGGCCCGCAGCTCTTCCAGAGCCTCTGGATGGATTCGGACTTCCGACCGCTGGTAAGTCTGGAAACCAGTTCCCGCCGGGATGAGGTGCCCGAGGATAACATTCTCCTTCAGGCCCTGGAGCCGGTCGACCTTGCTGGCCAGAGCCGCCTCGGTCAGCACCTTGGTCGTCTCCTGGAAGCTGGCGGCCGAGATAAAGCTTTCGCTCTGGACCGCCGCTTTCGTGATCCCGAGAAGCTGCGTCGTTGCGGTCGCCGGCCGCGGTTTGGTGAACTTGGCGGGTGTGCCGCCCGCCGCCTCCACTTCCGCGTTGGCCTCCTCGACCACCGAAGACGGCACAATCTCGCCTTTCTGGAACTCCGTGTCGCCGGGATCGGTGATCTTGACGCACTTCATGAGCTCTTCGTTCCGTCGCCGGAACTCGAACTTGTCCATGACCAGTCCGGGGAGTAGGTCGGTATCGCCGACGCTCGTCACGCGGACTTTACGCAGCATCTGGGCGATGACGATCTCGATGTGCTTGTCATCAATGGTGACCCGCTGAGATCGGTAGACGCTTTGGATTTCGTGCAGCAGGTATTGCTGTAACGCCTCGACGCCGCTGACGCGCAAAATGTCGTGCGGCACCAGCGGCCCCCGGACCAGAGCGTCGCCGGCCTTCACCCGGTCGCCGGCGTGCACCAAAAGCTGCTTGCCGGGCGGGATCGCATGCTCGACCTCAGTGCCGTCGTCGGCCCGAATGATGATGATCCGCTTACCCCGCTTTTTCTCCGGCGCAAGCACCACCTCGCCGTCGATCTCCGCGATCACAGCCGGGTCTTTTGGCTTACGAGCCTCGAACAGCTCGGTCACACGGGGCAGACCGCCGGTGATATCCTGCGTCCCGCCGGTTTCTCGGGGCGTCTTGGCCAAAATGGTGCCGGCGACGATCTGTTGCCCTTCCTCGACATCGATGTTGGCCTTTTCGGGCAGGTAGTAAAAGTCGAGAATCTTGCCGGTGCTGTCTTCGAGGATGATCTGCGGGTGCAGTTCGCCTTTGTGCTCAATCACGGTTCGGCGCACATTGCCGGTCCGCTCGCGCTCGGTCCGGATCGTTTGACCTTCGATACAATCTTCGAATCGGACCTTGCCGCCGACCTCGGCGAGAATCGGAACCGAGTGCGGGTCCCATTCGCAAAGGACCTGTCCCGCCTCGACTTCGTCGTCTTCGTTGACCAGCAGCGTGGCCCCGTTCGGGACCTGATAGCTATCCAGCTCGCGTTCTTTCGGGTCCAGCAAGATGATCTCGCCGTTTCGCGCCAACACGACGTTCTTGCCTTCGGCGTTCTGGACCGTGCGAATGCGAGCGAAGCGAATTCGACCTCGCCGTCGAGCCCGAATCTCGTGCTCTTCCACTTCCCGAGCCGCGGCTCCGCCGATGTGGAAAGTCCGCATCGTCAACTGCGTCCCCGGCTCACCGATGCTCTGAGCCGCGATGATGCCCACCGCCAAGCCCTGCTCGACCAGATCCCCGGTCGACAGGTCCATGCCGTAGCAGAGCTGGCAGATGCCCAACGGGGCCTCGCACGTCATCGGGCTACGCACCTGAATCTTCTCCAACCCCATGTCTTCGATTTTCTGCGCGATTTCGTGGGTGATCAGTTCATTCTCGCGCACGATCACTTCGTCCGTCACGGGGTTGACGATGTTGGTGCGGCTGACGCGACCCCGAATGGCGTCCGCCAGACTCACCTCGACCTTCTCGCCGCGATACACCACGCCCCGCGTGATGCCCTTGGTCGTGCCGCAGTCATGCATCGTGATGACTTGGTTCTGGCAAATGTCGGCCAGCTTTCGGGTCAGATAGCCGCTGTCGGCCGTTTTGAGCGCCGTGTCGGCCAATCCCTTGCGGGCCCCGTGGGTCGAGCTGAAATACTCGAGCACCGAAAGGCCTTCGCGGAAGTTGGCCTTAATCGGCGTCTCGATGATCTCGCCAGACGGCTTCGCCATCAGACCGCGCATCCCGGCCAACTGCCGAATCTGCTCAACACCGCCGCGGGCCCCGGAGTGAGCCATCAGGAAGATTGGATTGACGTAGCCGGGATCGTCTTCCCGCACATCGTGCTCCAACTGCTGCATCATCGATTGCGTGATCAACTCACGAGCGTGAGTCCACTGGTCCAGGACGGCGTTGTACCGCTCCTGGTTGGTGATGACGCCGCGCTCGTACAACTTCTGCTGCTTGACCACTTCGGCCTCGGCCGCCGCGATGATCTTGTCTTTGTCGGGCGCCGTCCGCAGGTCACTGGTGGCGAAGGACAAACCACTTTGAGTCGATTCGGTGAAGCCGAGCTCTTTGATGCGGTCCAGCAGCGCGATCGTCTCGCGCCGTCCCAATAACAGGTAGCAGTCGGAGATCACCCGCGACAGGTCTTTGCCCTTCATCGGCAGGTTGTAGTAGGGCATGGACGGGTGCAGGATGTCGTTGAACAAAACCCGTCCCACCGTCGTTTCGATCAGCCCACCGGGCTTGTGTCGGTCCGCCCCTTCGCCGACGACCCTTTTGTCCTTCGGCATGCGCACCTTGACGCGGGCGTGACGCGTCACTCTGCCTTGCTCGAAGGCCAGGATCACCTCTTGCGGCGATGCGAACACCATCCCCTCGCCCGGTCGGCCGGGCTTGGCCAACGTCAAGTAGTAGCACCCCATGACCATGTCTTGCGAGGGGCTGATGATGGGCGAACCGTTCGCCGGGCTGAAAATGTTGTTCGTCGACATCATCAGCGTGATGGCTTCCACCTGCGCTTCAATCGACAAGGGCAGGTGGACGGCCATCTGATCGCCATCGAAGTCGGCGTTGAAGCCTTTGCACACCAGCGGGTGAATCCGGATGGCGTTTCCTTCCACCAGCACCGGTTCGAAAGCCTGGATGCCCATGCGGTGCAGTGTCGGGGCTCGGTTCAACAGCACGGGGTGCCCCGTGATCACTTCATCCAGGATGTCCCAGACCTGCTCGTCCTTCCGCTCGAGCATCCGCTTGGCGCTCTTGATCGTGTCGGCGTGGCCCAGCTCTTTGAGCCGCCGAATCACGAAGGGCTGGTACAGCTCCAGAGCGATTTTTTTGGGTAAGCCGCACTGGTGCAGTTGCAGCTCCGGTCCGACGACAATCACGCTTCGAGCCGAATAGTCGACACGTTTACCGAGCAGGTTCTCGCGGAACCGGCCCTGCTTTCCTTTGATCATGTCGGTCAGCGACTTCAGCGGCCGGTTGGAAGACCCGAGCACCGGACGCTTGCAGCGGTTGTTGTCGAACAGCGCATCCACCGACTGCTGCAGCATCCGTTTCTCGTTGCGGATGATGACTTCCGGCGCGTTCAGGTCGACCAACTTCTTCAACCGGTTGTTCCGGTTGATGATGCGGCGGTACAGATCGTTCAGGTCGCTCGTGGCAAAGTTGCCGGAGTCAAGCAGAACAAGCGGCCGCAGGTCCGGCGGGATGACCGGGATCACTTCCAACACCATCCACTCGGGACGGTTCTCGCTGTCGCGCAGCGATTCGATGATTTTCAACCGCTTGATCAGCTCTTTGCGTTTTTGCTGGCTGCCGGTTTCGACCAGCTCCTCGCGGAGTTGCTGGGAAAGCTCGACCAAGTCCAGTCCCATGAGCAGCTTCTTAATGGCCTCGGCACCCATGTCGGCCTCAAACGACGCCGGTCCGTACTTGCTCCGGGCCTGCTGGTATTCCTCTTCCGTCAGCAACTGGCACTTGCGCAAGGGCGTGTCGCCCGGGTCCACCACGACGTAGTCCTGGAAATAGATGACCTTTTCCAGGCTGGTGGTTTTCATATTGAGCAGTGCGCCGAGCCGACTGGGCATCGATTTGAAGAACCAGATATGCACCACGGGAGCGGCCAGCTCGATGTGCCCCATCCGCTTGCGGCGCACGCGGCTGTGAGTCACCTTCACGCCGCAGCGATCACAGACCATCCCTTTGTACTTCATGCCGCGGTACTTGCCGCAGGCGCATTCCCAGTCCTTTTCCGGCCCGAAAATGCGTTCGCAGAACAGCCCATCCCGTTCCGGCCGATAGGTCCGGTAGTTGATCGTTTCCGGTTTCTTGACCTCGCCGAACGACCAACTGCGGATGTCGTGCGGACTGGCCAAGCTGATCTTAACGCAAGTGTACTCGTTGACCGGGTCGAATGTGGTGGTTTCGCCAGCACTCACAGGATTGCTCCTTTTTTGGGGTGCGCAACGGACGAACAGTCACCGTGCCAGTGCGGACCGCGCAGACCTAGACGGGAGACTTTTCTAGTTGCAGGTTCAGACCCAGGCCCCGGATCTCATTCATCAACACTTCGAAGCTGGCCGGCGTGCCGGCTTCGAGTGTGTTTTCGCCTTTGACCATCGACTCATAAATCTTCGTGCGGCCTTCGACGTCGTCGCTCTTGACCGTCAACAGCTCCTGCAGGATGTAAGCCGCACCGTAGGCTTCCAAGGCCCAGACTTCCATCTCGCCGAATCGCTGGCCGCCAAAGCGAGCCTTCCCACCCAGCGGCTGCTGGGTGATCAGCGAGTAAGGGCCGGTAGCCCGCGCGTGGACCTTATCGTCCACCAGGTGGTGCAACTTCATCATGTAGATGTATCCGACCGTCACTTTCTGCTCGAACGGCTCGCCGGTCCGGCCATCATAGAGCACCGTTTTGCCGTCTTCCGGAAGTCCCGCCTCCTTCAAGCACCGATGGATTTCTTCTTCATCCGCACCGTCGAAGACCGGACAAACGGCACGAAAGCCCAATTTCGAAGCCGCCCAGCCCAGGTGGGTTTCCAGAATCTGGCCCACATTCATCCGGCTGGGCACGCCCAGCGGGTTCAGGATGATGTCCACCGGCGTGCCATCCTCCAGAAACGGCATGTCTTCCACCGGCAGAATCTTCGAAATGACGCCTTTGTTCCCGTGGCGACCGGCCATCTTGTCACCGACGGAAATTTGCCGCTTCGACGCGACATAAACCTTGACCATTTGCAACACGCCGCTGGGCAACTCGTCGCCCCGCTTCATGCTGTTGATCTGCTGGTCTCGCTCGTCGATCGCTTCTTCGACCAGCGGCCAGGCTTCCTTCATCAGCTTCTTGCAGTCCGCCAGCTTTTGAGGACTGCGGATGTCGAGCCGGTCGAAATGATCTTGAAAGTTCCGGGCGTATTCGGTCAGGAACTTGTTGTCCTGGATCGATCGCAGCTCGCGGCCGCTCTCGTCCGTCAAGTGGCGTCCCAAGACCTTTTCCAATTGTTCCAGGAACTCACGGAAGGCCGTCGCCACTCGAGCGTTCCCTTCTTGCTCAACTTTCTTCAGTTCTTGCTCGAACTTCTTCCGCTCGGCTTCCGGCAGGCTCATCCGCCGCGAAAATTTCTCCGTGTGGATCACGATGCCTTCCACACCGCTCGGCACTTCCAGCGACTCGTTTTTCACGTCTTCGCCGGCTCGGCCGAAGATGGCGTGCAAGAGTTTTTCTTCCGGCGTCAGTTCCGACTTGGCCTTGGGTGAGACCTTGCCGACCAGGATGTCCCCCGGTCGTACGCGAGTGCCGACCTGGACGACGCCATCTTCGCCGAGATGCCGCAATGCCTTTTCGCTGACGTTCGGGATGTCGCGAGTGAACTCCTCGCGGCCTAGCTTGGTCTCGCGAATTTCCACGTCAAACTCGTCGATGTGGATCGACGTGTAGACGTCGTCCTTCACAAGCCGCTCGGACAGAATGATCGCGTCCTCGAAGTTGTAGCCCTCCCACGACATGAACGCCACCAGGACGTTGCGTCCCAAGGACAACTCGCCGTCCTTGGTCGCGGCGCTGTCGCACAAGAGCTGCCCTTTCTTGACGCGGTCGCCCACCTTCACCACCGGCTTCTGATTGAGGCACGTCCGCTCATTCAGGCCGATGTACTTGCGGAGCGGATAGCGTTTGCCGTCGACTTCCACAACGTTCGCGTCCACGTAGGTCACTTTGCCGGATCGCTCGGCGCGGACCAGCATGCCGGAGTTTTCGGCAACAACCTTCTCCATCCCGGTGGCGACCAGGGGCGGTTCGGTCACGAGCAGCGGCACGGCTTGCCGCTGCATGTTTGACCCCATCAAGGCGCGGTTCGCGTCGTCGTGCTCCAGGAAGGGGATCAAGCTGGCACTGACACCCACCATCTGACACGGCGACAAGTCGATGTACTGAATCTGATTGCGATCCGCCCAGACAACGTCGTTGTGGTATCGCGCCAAAACGCGTTCGGGCACGATCTGGCCGTTTTCGACGGGGGTATCCGACGGGACGACGTAGGCGTGAGCCTCTTCGTCCGCACGGAGCCACTCGACTTCGTCCGTCAGTTTCCCTTTGACCACCTTGCGGTACGGAGTGATCAGGAAGCCGTACTCATCGACCTTCGCAAAGATGCTGAGGCTCGAGATCAAGCCAATGTTTGTCCCTTCGGGCGTCTCGACCGGGCAAATCCGTCCGTAGTGCGAAATATGCACGTCGCGGACCTCGAAACCCGCTCGCTTGCGGTTCAGGCCGCCCGGTCCCAGGGCGCTCAAGCGTCTCTCGTGGGTCAGCATCGATAGCGGGTTCGTCTGGTCGACGACCTGCGATAGTTCGCTCCGGCCAAAGAAGTAGTCGATCGCCGCCGACACACTTTTTGGATTGATCAGCGTGCGCGGCGTCATCTCCTCGACGTCCTTCAGGCTCATCCGCTCCTGCACGGTCCGTTTCAGCTTCAGAAAACCTTTGCGGATTTCGTCCGCTGCCAGTTCGTCGATCGTGCGCAGGCGCCGGTTGCCCAAGTTGTCGATGTCGTCGACGTAAGCCGTCGGATCATTCCGCCTCAACCGCATGATGTAGCGGATGGCGTTGACATAATCTTCCGGCCGCAACGTCATTTCCGTGTCCGGGATGTCCTGCCCGAACTTGCGGTTGATCCGGAAGCGGCCCACCTGCCCTAACCGATACCGGTTGACATCGAAAAACTTCTCCTTGAAGAGCTCGACGGCCTTTTCCAACTGCGGGGGGTTGCCCGGCCGCAATCGCTGGTAGATCTTCAGCAGAGCTTCTTCGTGTGTCGACGTAGCATCTTCGACAATGCTATTCAAAGCGAGCAGGTCGTCGGCTCCGTCCACGATTTGAACGCTTTTCAAGCCCGAGACGGCGATCTCCTCGGCCAGATCTTCGGTGATCCGGTGGCCGCAATCCACGATGATTTCGCCGCAACGCTCCGTCCCCGCCGGGTAAACGATGTCCTCAGCGGCGTACTGATCCACCAAGCCTTTGGCGGCCCGCTGGCCCGACAAACGGACCGTCTTGGTCTTGTAAAACGTTCGGACCAGGTCGGCGTCAGTCGAGTATTTCGGGTCCATGGCGCGCAGCAAGGTCATAGCCGAGAACTTGCCGCTTTGGTCGATCCGAACCTGAAGGGTGTCCTTCTTGGTAACGACCAGCTCAATCCAGCTTCCGCGTTCAGGGATGATGCGGCACGAGTGAGACTTGCGTTCGCCCGGCTCAGCGGTCAGTACGAAGTCGACACCCGGAGAACGGTGCAATTGGCTGACAACGACTCGTTCTGCCCCGTTGATGATGAATTCGCCACCACCAATCATGATCGGCAGATCGCCGAGATACACCTCTTCTTCGATGGGCTCCTTTTTATTCAGACGCAACTTAACTCGGAAGGGACGCCCGTAGGTCAGCCGAAGCTGGCGGCACTCGGTGGGTGTATAGCGAGGCTTCCCCAACTCGTAGCCCAAGTACTCGAGCGTGTACTGCTCGTCGTAACTTTTGATCGGGAACACCTCCCGCAGGATTTCCTCCAGTCCCTGGTTCTTGCGCTCGTGAGGCTTCTTGTCGGCCTGCAGGAACCGCTCATAGGACTCCGTCTGAATCCGCGTCAGGTCAGACAGAGTCGATACGTCCACGGCATGCTGAATACGGCCGAAATTTCGAACCGTCTCGGTGACAAGGGTACGTGTTGCTGGAACAGGCATACGTCTCTCTCTTCGTGCCTCAAGGACAAGGGAATGGGGTTCGGGCCGACCGCTTGGACCAGCGAAAGACCGATAATCGGTCCCGCTGGGGGTTCCGGCCCACGTCCAGAACTGGCACACAACGTTCGACGCCAGACGCGGGGGCTGTATGGGCCGTCAGTCCCGGCCGCGTCAGCAAGACCTCTTGCGATAACACGCCGAAGGATTTCGCGTTGACTGTCCGTCGATAGCGCACAGATTGTTTCAGGCTCAACCAATCAGACGATGCGAGCGTGGGAACGGTGGGGACGCCCCTCCCGACCGGCGGGAACTCGGGGGCTGGCTTCGGCGAAATGGCACCGTGAGTCCATCCTCCCGCCCCGGCGCGCATCGTAAGTGAGACTTTCGGAACTGGAATCGCTGCATGCTCCCCAAGCTGCCCATAGCAAGCGTGACCGGCTGCGCACGTCGGGCCACGTGATCCTGAGTCCGCCGAGCGTCGTTTGCCCCAACTCCATCGTGTCTCGGCTCTCCCAGCACGGTCTGTCAACCAACGGGCCCACGAACCGCCAGTCGCCACGCAGGCGATCGCTGGCGATCGGCACACCCGCTTCCGGTCCGGATTCGGTTGGGGAACGCCACAAGCCTCCCGCCGTGGCGTTCCGCTCTCTCCTGCCGGAACCGGCTGCGGCAGCCGCAAGGACTGCCCTTCCACCGGCTACTTGATCTCACACGAACCGCCGGCTTCCTCAATTTCTTTCTTGAGCTTCTCGGCTTCCTCTTTCGGGATGCCTTCTTTGATCGGCTTCGGCGCCCCTTCGACCAGCTCCTTGGCCTCCTTCAGCCCCAAGCCGGTGATGGCGCGCACCACCTTGATCACCGGGATCTTGTTGTCTCCGAAGCCAGTCAAAATGACGTCGAACTCCGTCTTTTCTTCCTCGGCTGCAGCCGCACCTTCGCCCGCGGCCCCCGGAGCCGCCATCACGACGCCGCCGCCCGCCGGTTTGATCCCGTGCACTTCTTCCAGATAATCCGCCAACGCTTTCGCCTGCAACAGCGTCAAGTTGGCGATCTTGTCGCCAAGCTCTTTGGTGGCTTCGTCGAATTGAGTAGTGGACTCAACAGTCGCCATCGTTTCCTTTCCTTTCTCGAATCTTCGAGGGATAAACCGTATTCGCTCCCGAACGTGCTCCTTCCCGACGCGGGCGTGCCTACCTCAAAGAGCCAACTTTCCCCAATGCGTCAGGAGTGCTTTATTCTCATGACGTTGCCCGCCCGCCACCGAAAGGGCGACGGGAACGCACGCCCCGGATGCGGCCGCCGCCAGCAACGTCTCCGCCCTTGCCCAAAACTCATTCGGACGCCGCATCCCCGTCCTCTTCGGCACGCGACTTGACTTGGCCGGCGACCGTGCCGCCGGGGCCGAGCATTGCGCCGACCAGTCGGCCACCCGGGCTCAACGCGAGCATGATCACCCGTCCGATCAACTCGACCCGCCCCGGACTCTTGCTCAGCGCCTCCACGTCTTCGGGCCCCAGCGTCGTTCCCTCGACCGCACCGCCCTTGATCTGAAGCGTCTCCAGTTCCTTTGCCCACTTCGTGATCTCTTTGGACAAAGAAACGATGTCTTCGCCGCCCCAAACCAAAGAAGACGGCCCTTCCAGAACGGGGTCCAGCGCCGTGACGCCCAGGCCGTGCAACGCCTGGCGTGCCAGCGAGTTCTTCACCGTCATGCGGATGTTTTTCTCACGCAGCGCCAGGCGGAACCGATTGGTCGTCACCGCGTCCAACCGCGACGAGTCCACGACCAGCATCTCGGTGCACGAGCCGAGCCGCTTCTTGATTTCTTCAACAACCAGTTCCTTGACCCGTTTGCTCATGGCTCTTGACTGCTTCCGTCAGAATCGGCCTGCCAATTGGGTCGGCAGGTCGAAGTGCTCCCAAGTCGCGAGGTCCCGTTGCGAACTGACGTCCGACCATTAGGCCGCCACGCTGATCGCGGGCATCATGGACGCGGAAATCGCGATGTTCCGAATGTACTGGCCCTTCGCAGCCGCTGGACGGAGCGACTGGATATATTTCAGAAGGGCCTCGATGTTCTCAACAAGCTGAGACTCATCAAAAGACAACTTTCCGACGATGCAATGAACGTTGCCCCCGGAATCCACGCGAAATTCGACCTTGCCCGCTTTGTATTCTTTGACCGTCTTGGCCACGTCTTGAGTGACCGTTCCCGCCCGGGGCGAGGGCATCAGTCCGCGAGGTCCCAAGATGCGCCCCAGCGGCCCGACGACGCTCATCATATCCGGCGTGGCGATGGCCACATCAAAATCGAGCCACCCGTTCTTAATCTTTTCCGCGAGCTCTTTGCCGCCGACATAATCGGCACCCGCTTCCTTCGCTTCCTCTGCCTTTTCCCCCTGGGCGAAAACCAGCACCCGCTGTGTCTTGCCGATCCCGTGCGGCAGCACAATCGATCCCCGAACGATCTGGTCGGCCTGCTTCGGATCCACCCCCAACCGTACGGAGACTTCAACCGTCTGGTCGAACCGGCACGGCTGTATCCCCTTCGGCAAGTCCTTCTCCAAGGTCTTCAGCGCGCGAACAGCGGTGGGCAAGTCAACCGTGCCCAGCTCTTTCGCCTTCTGCCTTAAGAACTCAATTCGCTTAGAACGCTTTGCCATCGTCCTTTGTGCTTTCCTGTTGCCGATTCCTGAGGGACCGGTTCACCCCAGTCGCGAGCGGGGCGGCGCGTCGGCCTGCCACAGAGTCGGACCAGCGGACAGCCCGCTAGCTCTTAACCACCTCAATCCCCATGCTTCTCGCGGTTCCTTCAATCATCCGCATGGCCGCTTCCAGATTCGGGGCGTTCAGGTCGTTGAATTTCCTTTCCGCGATTTCCCGGACTTGCTGCTCCGTGACCGTTCCCACCTTCTCGGCCTTCGGATTGCTGGCCCCTTTGGCGATCTGGGCAGCCTGTTTGAGCAAGACGGCGGCTGGCGGACTTTTTACGACAAAATCAAAGGACCGATCATTGTAGATCGTCACGACGACCGGCACGACCGTTCCGGCCATCTCCTTCGTCCGGTCGTTGAATTGCTGGACGAATTGGCCCATGTTGATTCCGTGCGGCCCGAGGGCCGTGCCGACGGGGGGCGCGGGAGTGGCCTGCCCGCCGGGAATCTGGACCTTCACTTGTGCCACGACTTGTTTTGCCATCGTCTTTGTGCGATCGCCTCAGATGAATACAAACCGACCGACGCGAACCGACTCACCTCGTCCGTTCACGTCGCCATCGGAGCTTCCTCAAACCCGTTCCACCTGCCAATAATCCAACTCGACCGGAGTCGACCGACCGAAAATCTCGATCAGCACGGTGATCTTGCCGTTCGCCTCGTCGATCGAATCGATCGTGCCTTCGAAGCTCTCGAAGGTCCCTTCTTTGATCTTGACCACGTCGCCGACGGAAAACTCAATTTTGATCTTGGCGGGCTCGGCGTCCTTGGCCCCCTCCAGGCCGAGCATTCGATTGATCTCATGCTCCTGCATCGGAACCGGCTTCCCGGCCGATCCGGTAAAATCGCCGACGCCGCTGGTGCTCCGCACTAGATACCACGTGTCGTCCGTGAGGGCCATCTGAATCATCAGATACCCTGGGTAGAGCTTCCGCTCGACAACCTTCTTCTTACCGCCCTTTGTCTCAACGACCTTTTCGGTGGGGATGATAATGTCCCCAAAATACTCCTCCAGACCCTCCCGCTTGATGCGCCGGATCAGCGACTCGCGGATAGAGTTCTCGCGCATCGTCTGAACCTTGAGGACGTACCACTTCAGCTCGGGACGGGTCTCCTCCTGCCCGTCGGCAGAAGCCTGATTTGATGGCGCCGAGTCGTTCTCCATCACCCAACCTTTCCTGCCCCAATTGGCCCGCTCAGAGGCATTCGCGGCGGTTGCCTGTAGTACGTCGGTGGCGGGAGATCCGGGAAACTGTGAATGTTGACGAAACGAGGCCAGATTTTCAAGAATCCTGGCACGAAATTTTTCCAGGCAGTCCGATCTTCATCCTTCTGTCGCGTGTCCCGGCCAGCTTCGCCGCCAACTTTGCTCATGCCCCGACGCCTCTGACCGGCTTCACCGAATGGGAGTTCACCGAATCGGAACGAGCCCCCACCGCAGGCTCAAAACTCCAAAAAACCGATCAGCTTAAAAAACCATTGCCAAAATATGTCGTAGATCAGCAAGATCGCCCCAAAAAAAAGCATCGTAAAAATGACCACCCACGTGGCCCGAAACAACTGCTCCCGGCTCGACCAGGTCACCTTGTCCATCTCGGCCTCAACCGAGATCAGGAAGTCCGCAAAGCGAGGATAATTCACTAATCGGTACGTCACCCATAGACCGATCGCCGCCAGGAGCGTCGGGATGCCGACCCGGATGAGGGCCGGCGTGTCGGAAGAAAATGTCTGCGAAAGCGTATAGGCCCCCAACACCACCAGCAGCCCGATACCGACTGCCGTCAGTTGCCGGGCGACCCGCCCTTGGTTCTTCTTGTACAGCCCAATCGCGAAAAGCTCGCTCCAAATTGAGCCGGCGCTGTTCGATTTAGCCATGGAGTTCTGACCGAAATTCGAGTCTTTGGGGAGGAAGTCAGCTTGCCGCTCCTCCTCGCGCGGCCTGTACGGCGGACGCGTGCCTGAGTCCTGGAGGTCGGCGACTCGTCCCGAGCCGACCTGCACACAAAGCCCGTCCCGTGTCAGCAGCCTCGCCCCGGGGAAACGAACGTCGCGCGAGAGGTCGTCCGCGGAGAAAAAGCACGGGCGGAGGGACTCGAACCCCCAACCGCCGGATTTGGAATCCGGTGCTCTGCCAATTGAGCTACACCCGTCCGGAGCCAACCCGGGGCAATTGGCCGCTGCTGCGACCACCGGTCCCGACCGACGAACCGCCCTCAGAAGGCTACTTCTTGCGCGATTCCTTATGCACAGTATGCCGACGCGACTTGGGGCAGTACTTCCGAAGTTGCAGCCGGTCCGTACCGCGTGTCTCCTTTTGCACCCGGTAATTCCGCGATCCGCACTCGGTGCACTCCAACCACACGTATTCGCGAGCCATGCGTTATTCTCTCAACTCCGCCCGTGTCAGGCAAGTCTTCGCACCGCCTGGCGCTGGTAAGGGAACACGGGTACCGCCGGCCCCCGCCGGCGGTACCCGACTGACAGTCGATTCGATTGAGATTCCGCTACTCAATGACCTTCGTCACCACGCCAGAACCGACCGTCCGGCCACCTTCGCGGATAGCGAAACGGCTTCCGGCTTCCATGGCAACCGGCTTGAGCAGCTCGACCTCCAACCGGACGTTGTCACCGGGCATGCACATCTCGGCGCCCCCGAGCAGAGTCACGCTCCCGGTCACGTCCGTCGTCCGGAAATAGAACTGCGGGCGGTAACCATTGAAGAAGGGCGTGTGCCGGCCACCTTCCTCCTTGCTCAACACGTACACCTCTGCCTCGAACTTCGTGTGAGGCGTAATCGAGCCGGGGGCTGCCAAAACCTGCCCGCGCTGCACTTCGTCATGCTTGATCCCGCGAAGCAGCACGCCGACATTGTCGCCCGCGATGCCTTCCTCCAGCGTCTTGTTGAACATCTCCACGCCGGTGCAGGTCGTCTCGACGGTCGGACGCAAACCGACGATTTCGACTTTGTCGCCCACCTTGATGACGCCCTGCTCAATTCGACCGGTCACGACTGTGCCACGGCCCGCAATCGAAAAGACGTCCTCGATGGCCATCAGGAACGGCTTGTCCCGCGGACGCTCCGGCTCCGGAATGTAACTATCCAGCGCGTCCATCAGCTCGCTGATGCACTTGGTCGCTTCGGGGTCATCCGGGTTGTCCATCGCTCCTTTGGCTGAGCCACGAATCACCGGGACGTCGTCGCCCGGGAACTCGTACTTCGACAGGAGGTCCCGAACTTCCATTTCGACCAGTTCCAGCAACTCCTCGTCGTCGACCAGGTCGACCTTGTTCAGGAACACGACCAGAGCGGGCACATCGACTTGCCGAGCCAGCAGGATGTGCTCGCGGGTCTGCGGCATCGGGCCGTCAGCGGCCGACACGACCAGGATCGCGCCGTCCATCTGGGCCGCACCGGTAATCATGTTCTTGATGTAGTCGGCGTGTCCGGGGCAGTCGATGTGGGCGTAGTGCCGCTTGTCCGTCTCGTATTCCACGTGGCTGACGTGGATCGTGACGGTCTTGGTTTCGTCACGGACCGTCCCCCCCTTGGCGATTTCCGCATAGCTCTTGAACTTCGCCAGCCCCTTGCGCTCCTGCACCGCCAAGATCGCTGTCGTGAGAGCCGTCTTGCCGTGGTCGATGTGACCGATGGTCCCCACGTTCACGTGCGGCTTTGTCCGTTGAAATACTTCCTTAGCCATGTCTTCTCCCTGGTAATTTCCTGCTTGTCACGTTTCGAATCGAAATCTCACAGGGCTGGGACCCACGTCGGGCCGCCGTCCACTCCTCAACTTTTCAACTTTACCAATCGCTCTGAGAAGCCTCAGTCTGACTCCAAGCGGGCAAGCAGCACTTCGGCGGTCACACGCCGCCTGCGGAACGCAGTCGCCTGGCGACTCCGAGAGCTGCTGATGGGACTTGAACCCATGACCTCGTCCTTACCAAGGACGCGCTCTACCGACTGAGCTACAGCAGCACCGCCTGCCCTGCCCGTCACGCCGAACTAAGGCCAAACGACCAGCCCCCCAGAACTAGCGCGGAGACAGGCCTTGCTCGCGGCTCCCGAGCGTGTTCCTCTCGCCCCGCATCCTTAAAGCTCAAAGGCCCCAATCAGACCGCGACCTGTTCCGGAGGACTGAGAGCGGGCGATGGGAATCGAACCCACACCGCCAGCTTGGAAGGCTGGAGCTCTACCATTGAGCTACGCCCGCACAACCCTTCTCGGCGGCTCCGACCGCCGAAAGGGCTCCCATGTTAACCGTCGCCCCAAAAAACGCAAGCCTCAGTGGGGGAAGCAGGATTCGAACCTGCGAAGGCATAAGCCACCAGATTTACAGTCTGGCCCCTTTGGCCGCTCGGGAATTCCCCCGTTCTTCATCCGCAAATTCTATATCTTTATCGCCAGCCGTAAACCGGCCGTCTGGCGCATTCGGGCCGCTCAGGTTCGCTGAACCCCTCTTCCCACGGCCCATCGTCGGGAGCTAGCGGTGGGACTCGAACCCACAACCACCGGTTTACAAAACCGGTGCTCTGCCGATTGAGCTACGCTAGCGGCTTGGTGCATTTGCTCTGCAAATGCTGGAATATAGCAACTAACCCGTTGCTTGCAAGGGGGAAACGTCGAGAGCCGCCAGATTTTCGCGCCTGACTTTCGTCCGGAAGGGCCTCGCGGGCGTCTTGATCCGCCCAAGCCAGCCTCGTGGTACGCGATCGGCAACAGACTCCAATTCGGCCCGCCTTGGCAGCAACAACACAACCGGCACAGGCGGTCACGCTGCTCTCGCGACATGCCCACCTGTGCCGGCCATTAGAGATCGTTCGTTCGAAGGTCGAGCCCGACTGCATTCAGGCACCAAGGAATGGTCGTCTGCTCGACCCGGGAGGCCGTTCCACAACGAGGCTCGACACCGCGGCCGATCACACGCCGGGAACATCCAGCTTCTCTTCCTGGGCGATCTTCCGCAGCTTCCGAAGCGCTCGCGCCTCGATCTGCCGAATCCGCTCTTTCGTTACTCCGAAACGCTGGCCCACTTGTTCCAGCGTTTGAGGTTCACCTTCATCCAGGCCATAGCGGTAAGTGATGATGTCCTTCTCCCGCTCGTCCAATTGGCCTAGAATCTCCTGGATGAGCTGCCGCTGTTGACGGTTGATCAGCTCTTCCTCGAACTGGCTGGTCCGCTCGTCCGACGAGTTCTGGAAGATCTCGTCATTCCCCGTGCGGAACCGATCCAGTTGCGTGTGTTCGGCCGGGATCGAGCGAGCGAAGTTCTTCATGATCGCCCAGCTCGCGTACGTCGAGAACTTATTGCCCTTGCTGTAATCGAACTTCTCGATCGCGCGGATCAGCGACATATTGCCATCGCTGACCATCTCGAAGAAATTCGTGTTCGGGCGAATGTGCCGCTTGGCGATCGACACGACCAGCCGCAGGTTGCTGCGGATCAAGAAGTTTTTGATCTCTGTAGCCTCATCCAACAGCTTCTCCAGCCGGTCCATCTCCTCGGCTTTCGGCCGAGCCGGATCGATCTGCTCGCGCAGCTTGGCCGCCTGATACTTCAAGTAGTTCATCTTGCGGAAGTAGTAAACTTCCTCTTCCCGTGTCAGAAGCGGGATCGAGTAAAGGCTGGCCAGGTAAGGCGGCAATCCGGGCGGTGGCTTCGCCACGCTCGCCTTTTTCTCAACATTCGGAGGCGGTCCCAAGATGACCTTTTCGGCATCCGGGGCATCAAACTCCGGGCTGTAGATATACTCGATGGGAGTCTCCATCAGCCGCTTCGCTCGCACCTCCGAAATGATCCGATAAATACTCGATCGAGTTCGGCAGTACTTCTTCGCCAACGACTCGACCGACACACCTCGCCGATACGCCTGAAAAATCTCCTGCTTCTGCTCCGGCGTCAGCACTTCCGGCGCATGAGGGAACACCGGCGATTCCGGATGCTCGCGGTCGTAAGCCCGCAGCGTATACCGAATCGTCTCCGGTGATCGCCCGACCTTCCGCGCAATTCGCCGACTGATCTCCGATGGACAAGCTCCGTGACGTACCATCCTTCGCGCCCGCCGAATGATTTCCTCGCGCTCCTGTTCCGTCAGTTGACTGAATCGCGATCCTCGCGCCACCTCAGCCGCATGCCTCCGGACGAACCGCTCCACGGTCGACTGCAAAAACCCGATCCGCTTCCGCCGGCCGAACCGAAACCGGCGGCTCGCCAGCCCCCGGTCCCGCCAGCGGTCCACCGTCTTGGTGGAGACGTTGTATCGCTCGCTGACGTCCTTGACCGTCAGCACCGGCTCGCCGACGCTGTCGGCCGAGATATCGGCGCTGTCCGACAAGTCCTCGACAAAGCACCGCAGGTCGTGGCAAGCGTCGCGACCGCTGATCACCAAGTCGGGATACATCTCCGGCTGGTACGAGGTGACCCACTTGCACACGTCCTGATACCGGTACTCTTTGTCGGGGTCGATTCGTTCCAGCAGCCGTTCGGCATTCTCGATTTGCTTCAGCCGAACGTGGAGCGGCGCGTACCGCACCTGCTGCTCCGTCAGTTGCTTCATCGCTGGGTGGCGGTATCGCGACATCATGGGACTTTCCCCTCTCCTTCGCCCTCCGGGCTGATCAGCGGAAGGCCTCTTTCCGGCCGGCCGTTTCTTCCGGCCGACCTCAACCGTGGCCTTCCGTCCCTCCTGGCTCTATCCTGGCTCCATTCAAGTAAACGCACCTGATCACGGCCGGTTCACGGTTCAGGCACGCCCCCTTCACAAAAAACCGCGCCTCAAACGATTGCCGTCCTCCGTCTACTGGTCCCTGCTCGTGCAACTTCTGTGCCAGCCGCGAAGGCTGCCGAATGCCCCTTCCTAAGTACCTACGTTTTTGACGGGCGAGTTTCGAAAAAGTTACACTATATTTCCCTCCATAAGGGCGGCCCGAAAGGCGATAACTCGTATAAGGATAACACGTTATTTCCATCCCGTTATAGACCAACGGGTTAAGATTTGCCGTCCTCGCTCCTCTTCAGAAGCGGCTGCGTTCAAAAGGCTGTTTGCGGCCCTTCGAAGTCAGCCGGCGCCGCGGATGTGCGGCGCACCAGACCGATTGTCTCTGTAGACTTAGATGCTCCGTGACAGGCAGTTGTTCCGAAAACTGGGGCCTTTGCCCGAAAGTTGTTGCAGAATAAGACATCTGGCTGGGTTGCGAATTTTGCAAGGGACGTGGATGACGGCACCGCTGGGCACTGCATGACCACTCCGTGACCACGTAAGGCCCGGTCCGCCCATGACTGCCAGACACAGCCATCCGGCGCGCCGCGGAGCCGCCCGAAGCGCCGCGGAAAAGACGCACCGGCAAACGACGAAAGGCGCAGCGGGACTGCCATTCTGGCAACCGAGGACGGATACTGCCGGACCGCGCACCGGCCTGCCCCGAAGAAGCGCTTTGGCCTCTGCGGAGCGGTTGGGCCGCCACGGCCTTCCAGTGCGCAAGTACGATTCAGTGGCCCAGCCCATACCGGACGAAGAAAAGCACAAGAAAAGAAAAGGCCCGGTCCCCGCGACAAGACGGAAGACCGAGCCGTGTCGTGCTCGTTCTGGTGGATCAAGAGGTGATCCCTTTCGAGCAATCCGGCAGCTCAGTGCGAGCCGCCGGTGGGCCGACAACGATCGCTCATCTCACGTGCCGACCCGGGTGGCTGTCCGGCGGACAGCCCGCCGACTGTCCTTTAGACAGCACCACCTTTCTGGTTTAGGCAACTACTACAGTCGTATTCCACTGGATCACCTCCTTTCTACAATCGGACCACCCTGCTTCGGCCAGTGTGCCTGCCCCGGCCACTTCACAGGCTTGACAGACCCGCGTGCCGCGTCAGCACGCCCGAATGTATGCTGTATGGTGAGGATTTCCGCCGAGCTGGCAAGACCAAAAAATGCGGAATTCCGCAAAAACCTCAAAATTCTCTCATCCGTTGGCCCGCGCGACGCCGGCGATCCTGTTCGCGGAACGCTACAACCCTTCGACTGCCGCTCGATTTGTCTCATCTGCTGCCCTGGATGACGAACGCCGCTTGACGCAGAGGGGGGCGTGAGCCACTTTTGGCACAGCTTGCCGAGCCGGATGGGAAAAACGCCCGCGTACTTTTCGCTCGAGAGGCAAATTGTTCTTCGTTCGGAGACCGCCAGGATGATTCGCCTAATGACGCTGGAGGACGTTCCTCATCTGCCCTCGCTCCACGCGGAAGGAAGGCAAACGGCGTTACAGCGACGTCAGGCGACGATCGCGCTGACCCACCTTTACCCCCGTCTGTATTTCGGCCATCCTTGGCGAGACGAACGAATCGGCCCGTTGGTGAGCGTCGGCGATGACGGGCGTCTGAATGGAGCCATGGGAGTCGTCTCCCGGCCTCTCTTGTTTCGAGATCGCCGGGTGACTTTGGCTGTTTGCTCGGAGCTTTATGTCGAGCCCCGAAGTCGAAGCAAATTGGTCGGCATCCAACTGCTCCGGACTTTTTTGCGCGGGCCCCAGGACCTTTCGCTG
>JAADHY010000485.1:2665-4099 GCA_013151585.1 Planctomycetota bacterium | reverse complement strand
AGGCCTCGCCGAGGAAAATGGGCGGTGTGCGTCGGAATTGAGTCCCCAGGAGGCCGCCGAAGGGTTCGTCCCGCTCTTTGACGGGAAATCTTTGAAAGGCTGGATCGGATTGAATGGAGATACCAGTAGCTATTACGTCAAAGATGGGATGCTGATCTGCAAAAGTACCGGCAAAGTGCACATCTTCACGGAAAAGGAGTATTCGAATTTCATCCTGCGACTGCAGATCAAGATGGATCCGGGCGGCAACAATGGAGTCGGCATTCGCACGCGCGTCAGCCGCCAGCCGCACCTTTACGGTATGGAGATTCAAGTCCTTGACGACGACTATTACGCCGACGGCGACCCGATCAAGCTGAAGGACTATCAACATCACGGCTCAATCTACGGTGTTGTCCCCGCGAAGACCGGACACCTGAAACCCGCCGGCCAGTGGAACGACGAGGAAATCCTGTGTGACGGCCGGCATGTGCGCGTCACCCTAAACGGTGTGGTCATCGTTGATGCGGACCTCGATAAGGTCAAACCGCTCGACGGGCATGAGCATCCCGGTCTGAAGTACAAGAAAGGGCACATCAGCCTGCATGCCCACGGGAACTACGGAGCCCAGGTCTACTTTCGGAACATCCGCATCAAGGAGCTGAAGTAAAGATGGACTGGCGGATCACCGATCCGGAGCATTTGCTCGGGGCTTTGCGGATCGCATTGCGGCAGGGGGGCGAGTTCCTTGTCGGCCGGATCGATCCTTACGGGCCGATTTTGCGCGAGCGATGTGTCAGCTACGTCCACAAGACGGTCTGGGGGATGTACGCTGCTGGCGTGGACCACGCGATCATCGCCCGGTTGTTGGACTGGGTTTACCGTGAGGCGTTGCGAGAAAACGGCGACTTCTACTTTCCGGACGAGCCGCCAGAGTACAAAGACTACCAGCGGGTGTATCGTCCGCTGACTTTCGGCAAAGTGGCGGCATGGATCGGGCATCCGTTGGCACGGGATCCCCGTGTGGTGAACCGTATCTTTCAGTATCAGCATGAGTCGTCCGGCGGATGTTTTCATTTTATTGGCGACAATCCCGGTCGTCCCGAGTTTCCGGCGACGCTTGGTTCGCTCAACACGACCTTCTTCGGCCACTTCATGCTGGCGATCGATGAGCGGGATCGGGCCCGAGCGGCGGGCGACTGGGTCTTGAGATGGGTTGAGGCGAACCGCCAAGCCATGAGCGAAGGCCGTCTTTTTAGCCAGATGACGCCCGACGGCGAGCTCGTGACCGACATCCGTCCCGGTGAGACCATCTTTAAGTTGGTCGACTATCAAAGGCCCAAACAGGAATTTTGGCAGGGGGGAACGGCGATGGCCTACTTGGCCACGCTGTACGACGCGATGCGGAGCGAGTGGGGTGAGAACGAAGCGACAGCCGAACCCTTCTTGACCGCC
>JAADHY010000485.1:0-2659 GCA_013151585.1 Planctomycetota bacterium | reverse complement strand
TTGCTGGATTTCGAATCGGCTATGCCCCTGGACACGTATTTGTGGCCGTCCAAGTGCAAGGTCGCTTGGGGCGCCGGCGAGCTGCTGCGAGTACTTGTCAAGTACCGCCCTGACGAGACGGAACTTATTGAGCGAGCCTACCGCGTGGCGGAACGGGTGGCAGTTTTTACGTTCCTGGACAACCAGCTCCCCAGCGGCGGCTGGGCGCCGATGCATTATCCCCTCAACGACAGCGATTCGGAGCTGTCCTTCAGCTACAAGCCATTGAAGGGTACGGTGCGCGTGCCACCGGAACCGATCCCTGGCTCCAACGCCATCTTCTTGCCCGGTGAAGAGCTGACCGGCGAGTTCCTCGGCGAAATGAAAGCTGTGGAGCGGGCTCTTTCCACCTGGCTGAACAGCTCGTTGGGAACTGGAGATCTCAGTGGTTATCCAGCGAAATAACGCGACTGCAGAAACGACGGGGAGGCGAGACCTGAAGTCCACTCCTGGCGGCACAGCTCAGCCGCGGGCAAAGACGGGCTCAATGAGAGGCTCGCCTTCGATCTTCGGCCGCCTTCGCCCAAGACGAGGCTGCGTTGGGAAGTGCGCAGGCACTGAAACGGCCTGCGGCCGGCTCGCGTGTTTTCGATCGAGACCAAACGAATTCGACTGGAAACATCCACGCGATCGTTCGCTGGGACCTCGGCGTACTGTCGAATGCCGAGCGCTGTTGCCTGGCCCGACCGTCCTCGCGTGTCGGTAAACACAATACCATTTTGTCCATTCCTCGTTGCTTAGTCCGCTTGACGAGGATTTCTGTCTGCAGGTACAGAAGATGTTGAAAACATTCCATACGACCAAGTTTATCTTTGTGTTCTCAGATGACGAACTTCCGTAGGAAGCTCGCCGCCACGCACCGGGGCGAACTCGAAATGCGTTGCGGGTTCGTCGCAGATTTAGCGAGTCCCGAGTTTGTTTGTCCTGCTTTGATTTTGATGTTATTGCGACCTCGCTCCGAACCTCCTCACATCGCCCACCCTTTGAACCTTGTGAGTATGCCGCGACCGGCCCTTGATGACTCGGACGAACCAACAGACGATGCAGGACAGGGAACGAAGCCGTCGCAAGGCGGATGCATCTGACGTTTCGGTTTTCCCATCCACCGCGGCATTACCAGAGGTCTCGTCCAGTTGACCTCGCTCCGCGAATGATCGCCGTGCATCCGGAGTGTTCTGGGGCTCTTGTCGCGGCGTCACCGTTCGGGCACTGCTGGCGAATGGTGGGGCTGTTCTTTCCGGCGAGCCTTGTGCCCGTTGCAGCTAGTTCCGCGGGAGACTGAAGGGTTTGTGGTTGCACATCATGCCAAAGGTGTTGGGAATTCTTGGAGCGGTGACGGCAAGCTTGCTCGTGCTGGCGGTTTGCTTGGGCTTTTCGGACGCAGCGTGGGTGTCTTCCTTTGGTGCCGGCGGAGGCGTTGGGCGATCGCACGGCACCTGGGGGATTACGGCGATGGTCGTTGCACTGGCTGGGCATGTTGTCGCTTTGTGCCACTTGGCGGCGAGCGTAATTTGGGTCCACCAGAATACGTATCCCCATAGGATGCCGCTCACATGGGAGATGGAGTCTCGGCGAGAGGCTTTGTGGTGCGTTCCGCCGATGCTCCTATCGTCTGTCCTGATTGTGGCGACCTGGGTTTCAGGCGACATCTTGGCGGAGAAGACGAATCCGAGCGTCAATTACTCCACAGCGTCTAGCGTTCACATCATCAGTTCGCTTCTGGCCACAGGGGTCTATATTGTTGCACTGCTTCGCTATTATCGCGCTACCAGTGAAATCAAGAAGATCATGGGCATCGTGCGCCAAGAGCTGAATCGCACTCGCAATTCGCGATAGGCTGCTCGGTCACGGCTCAACCGCGCCGATGTAAGGCGCGAAATCCCCCGGCGGAGCCTTAAACTGAGTAAAAGCGTTTTCCGGGAGCGGCTTCAGGAACTTCTCGTTCGAAGGCTCGGTCGAGACAAAGGAGACGGGCTGAGTGAGTCGCTGCTGTTCCTGAAGAATCACGTTGTATTCGCCCGACAGCGGTTCTTGCGGCTTGGGCCGGTCGGACCAGTTCTGTTCGATTCCGTTGGGAGCGAAAAGCAAATAGAACTGCTCGGCAGAGAAATCGTTTTCCACGACGACTTCCGGTCCTGGCACAGAAGCGAACAGGTTGCGGACGATGGTCAAAGCGGTCCCGGATCGGGCCGGCATGTGCGTGAAGACGATGCCGCGTTTGACCTTGTAAAAAGTGTTGTTCGCCAGGACACAGCGGGAACGGACATGGTCGCGGCCTTCGAACCGCACTGCATCGTCCAAGAAGGCGAAAGTCGTTTCGCGGACCTCCAGCGAATAGGTTTCGCCGTCGACGGCGAGACCTGCTCGCGCCGGCCCCAGGATTCGGCTGGCGGTTACGTGGACGTGTCGCGTCCGACCCTGGAACCGTAAAGCGACGGAACCCGGTTCTCCTTGGATTTCGACGTGATCCACGAGTAGCGCGCCCCCGCGGGCTCCGAACCCTTCGACCTCGGAGCCGTGAATGCCGGATTCTGTGAAGCCGCTGATCCGGAGCATGCTGAGACGGCTTCCTTGGAGACTGCCCTCCAAGCGGACCGCCACGGGTTTCTTTTCGGCGTTG